>JAKLKT010000240.1 GCA_023150495.1 Planctomycetota bacterium | reverse complement strand
ACGCCGAGGACGGCGAGCACGGTCAGGAGGATGTCGAGCCGGAGCTCGTACGACTTCGGGGGGCGCGGCGGCGGCGCGCCCGGGCTCTCCCGCAGCTTCTCGCCGAGCCGCGCCATGGCGTCGCGGAGCGCGCCGAGCGGCGCCGGCGCGCCCGGCGAGGAGGCGACGGCAGAAAGCTCCCGGGCCATCGCGCTCGCGCGCTCGTACCGCCGCGCCGGGTCCTTCGCGAGCCCCTTCTCGAGGATCGCGTCGAGGCGCCGGTCGACGTCCTTGAGCTTCCGGCTCGGCAGGTCGAAGCGCCCGATCGGGAGCTCGCCCGTGAGCATCTCGTACAGCACGACGGCCGTCGCGTAGATGTCGCTCCTGCCGTCCGCCTCCTGGACGGACTCGCGCTGCTCGGGCGCCATGTACTCGTAGGTGCCGAGGACGAAGTGCGTGCGGGTGAGCCGCGTGCCCGGTTCCGCCTCGAGGAAGCGCGAGACGCCGAAGTCGGCGACCTTCACGTTCCCCTCCTGCGAGAGGAGGATGTTCTCGGGCTTGATGTCCCGGTGGACGACGCCCTTCTTGTGGGCGTAGTCGAGCGCGTCGAGGAGCTGGGCGCAGATGCGGCAGGCGTCGCGCGGCGGCACGGGCCCGCGCTTCAGGAGCGAGCGGAGGCTCTCGCCGTCCACGTACTCCATGACGATGAAGTACCGCCCGTCCGCCTCCCCGCGATCGATCACCTGCACGACGTTCGGATGCGAGAGCGCCGCGAGGATCTCCGCCTCGCGGTGGAAGCGGTGGACGAACTGCGGGTCGTCGCTGACGTTCGGGGGGAGCACCTTGACGGCGACGGGGCGGCCGAGCGAGAGCTGGGTCGCGCGGTAGACGGTGCCCATCGCGCCGCTGCCGATCGGCTCCTCGACGCGGTACCCCTTGATCTCCTTCCCGAGGAACGGGTCGGCGACGGTCGGCCGGGCCGCGGGGTCGAAGCGCCGTCCGCAGTCGCAGACGACGTCCCGCGCCTCCTCGGCGACCGCGGCCTTCCGGCCGCAGGCGGGGCATGTGACGAGCATCACGCCGTGTCTCCCACGGTACACGGAACGCAACTCGGGGACCAAACCGTCCCCCCCTCTCCGGGCGCGTTCCCTCGATCCCCCCCGCAAGGGGCTTTCGGGCCGCCGGAAAGGCCGTTGCACGCCGCACCGGCTAGAATCGCGGCCCACAAGGAGATTCCGCGATGCCCTTCGGAAACACGATGCCGTTCGGAAGCCTGTGGCTCCCGGTGGTCGTCTCGGCCGTCGCCGTCTTCGCGGCGAGCTCGGTCATCCACATGGTCCTCAAGTACCACAAGGCCGACTACAAGCCGTTCCCGAACGAGGATGCGGCGCGCGCGGGCCTCGGCGGCGGCGCGCTCGCGCCCGGCGTCTACGTCACGCCCCACTGCCCGGACATGAAGCAGATGGGCGACCCCGCGGTGCAGGCGAAGTACCAGAAGGGCCCCGTCGCGCTCGTCACGATCCTGCCGAACGGGCCGCCCGCGATGCAGAAGTACCTCGGGCTCTGGTTCGGGTTCTGCCTCCTCGTGAGCTTCGTCTCGGCCTACGTCGCGCGGCACACGCTCGCGCCCGGCGACATGGGCGCCGAGGCGATGCGCGTGACCGGCACCGTCGCCTTCTCGGCGTACGGCGTCTCGCGGATCCTCGATTCGATCTGGCACGGGCAGCCGTGGTCCAACACCCTCCGGCAGATGATCGACGGCGGGATCTACGCGCTCGTGACCGGGCTCACCTTCCGCCTCCTCTGGCCGAGCTGAAGAAGGGGGGGGGCGCGGGGGGGGGAACGCCCGCGCAAACGGCCGCACCCCTCCCCGCCGCCCGCTGGCGGGCCGCTCCGCAAGCGGCCCGGACCCTCCTTTGCAAAGGGGCGCGGACATGCGCGCGCCCGCGGCGAAGCCCCCCGCCCCCCCGGAGCCCCTCCACCCCCCACCGGTCTTGGACATGACCGGGCTCGGGTGCGCGCGCGTCCTCCTCCTCGCGGTCGCCGCCGTGTGCGTCCTCGCCGCGGCACCCGCGCTCGCGCAGGACAACGCGGAGTGCCTCGAGTGCCACAACGACCGCGAGTTCACGGCGACGCGGGAGGGCAAGACCGTCTCGATGTTCGTGGACGAGGCGAGGCTCAAGGCGTCCGTCCACGCGCGCCAGAGATGCGTCGACTGCCACGGAGACCTCGACGGGGTCAAGAAGTACCCGCACAAGACGGGGCTTTCGCCGGTCAACTGCGGCGACTGCCACGACAAGGAGGGCGAGGCGCACGGGAAGAGCCTCCACGGCCAGGCGCTCAAGAAGGGCGACGAGATGGCGCCCACCTGCTCGGACTGCCACGGCCACCACGACGTCCTCAAGCCCGAGGACCCCGCGGCGCCGACGAACCACATGAGGATCCCGCAGCTCTGCGGGACCTGCCACCACGAGGGATCCCCGGTCTCGCGCACGCACGAGATCCCGCAGGACAGGATCCTCGAGAACTACTCGGAAGGCATGCACGGCGAGGGCCTCTTCAAGAAGGGGCTCGCCGTCACGGCGGTGTGCACCTCGTGCCACACGTCGCACGACATCCTCCCCCACACCGACCCGCGATCGAGCATCCACCACGAGAACGTCGCGAAGGTCTGCACGCAGTGCCACGTGCAGATCGAGCTCGTCCACAGGAAGGTGATCGAGGGCAAGCTCTGGGAGGAGGAGCCGCACAAGATCCCGGCCTGCGTCGACTGCCACCAGCCGCACAAGGTGCGGCGCGTCTTCTACCCGGGCAACATCGCGAACAAGGACTGCCTCACGTCGGAGTGCCACGGGAAGCCGGAACTCGCGATGCAGCGCGACGGGAAGACGGTCTCCCTCTTCGTGGACGAGGCGGCGTACGCGGCGTCGACGCACGGGGAGAGGACCGTGGGGTGCGCGCAGTGCCACGCCGACGTCGACCCGTCGCACGAGCGCCCGTGCGAGACGGTGAAGAAGAGGGTCGACTGCTCCGCCTGCCACGCCGACCAGGTGACGCAGTACCAGTCGAGCGTCCACGGGACGCTCCACGCGAAGGGCGACCCCGACGCGCCGGAGTGCCTCGACTGCCACGACAAGCACGCGACGAAGAGCAAGCGGCGGCACGACTCGCCCACGTTCCCGCGCAACGTCCCCGCGCTCTGCGCGCGCTGCCACCAGGAGGGCCAGCGGGCCGCGGTACGGATCAAGGGCGACCTCGACATCCCGGGCGCGTACTACGAGAGCATCCACGGCACCGCGCTGACGGAGAGCGGGCTCCTCGTCACGGCCACCTGCATCAGCTGCCACACGGCGCACAGCGAGCTGCCGCCTTCCGACCCGAACTCGACCGTGCACCCGTCGCGGCTCGCCGACACCTGCGGCGCGTGCCACCACGGCGTCGAGCAGACGCTCATGACGAGCGTCCACTGGCCGGGGAACGCGAAGACGGACCGCCCGCTCCCGACCTGCAACGACTGCCACAGCTCCCACGAGATCAGCCGCACGGACCGGTCGGACTTCATGACGCGCATCGTGAACCAGTGCGGGCGGTGCCACGAGGAGCAGTCGGAGACCTTCTTCGACACGTTCCATGGGAAGGTGTCGCGGCTCGGCTCCGAGCGCGCGGCCAAGTGCCACGACTGCCACGGGACGCACGGGATCCTGCCGCCGTGGGATCCGAAGTCGACGCTCTCCCGCGAGAACGTCGTCGAGACCTGCGCGAAGTGCCACTCCGGCTCGCACCGGCGCTTCGCCGGCTACCTGACCCACGCCACCCACCACGACCGCCACACCTACCCGTGGCTCTTCTGGTCGTTCTGGGTCATGACGGGACTGCTCATCGGCACGCTGTCGTTCGGCCTCCTCCACACCGTCGCGTGGCTGATCCGCCTGTGGCTCACGCGCGACGAGTGGAGGCCGCACCGCGCCGCCGCCATCGCCGCCGCGAAGGCCTCCGGCGTGAAGCTCTACCGGCGGTTCGACCGCTACCAGCGCACGCAGCACCTGCTGATGCTGATCAGCTTCTTCACGCTGGCGATCTCGGGCATGACGCTGAAGTTCTCGTACGCCGGGTGGGCGAGCGTCGTGGCCACGATCCTCGGCGGATTCGACTCCATGCACATGCTGCACCGCGTGGCCGCGGTGCTGCTCGTCGGCGTCTTCGTCTCGCACATCGTCGGGGTGAGCCGGCTGCGCAAGCAGCAGGGGAAGACCTGGCGGCGGATGATCTTCGGCCCCGACTCGCTGATGTTCAACCGGAAGGACCTCGACGACTTCGTCGCGTCGATGAAGTGGTTCTTCGGGCTCGGGCCGAGGCCGCGCTACGGCCGCTGGACCTACTGGGAGAAGTTCGACTACTTCGCCGTGTTCTGGGGCGTGGCCGTGATCGGGTGCACCGGCCTCGTCCTCTGGTTCCCCGAGATCGCCACCTACGTCCTGCCCGGCCCCGCGGTGAACGTCGCGACGATCATCCACAGCGACGAGGCGCTGCTTGCCGTCGCGTTCATCTTCACGATCCACTTCTTCAACACGCACTTCCGCCCCGACAAGTTCCCGATGGACCCGGTGATCTTCACGGGCCGCGTGACGGTCGAGGAGCTGAAGTTCGAGCGGCCGGAGGAGTACGAGAAGCTCGTCGCCGCGGGCAAGCTCGACGAGCACCTCGTCGATCCGTTCCCGAAGCCCGTCGAGCGGGGGCTCAGGATCTTCGGGTTCATCGCGCTGGGCATCGGCCTCATCCTCATCGGCCTGATCATCTACGCGATGGTCTTCCAGTACCGGTAGGCGCCCTGCGATGGGCAGACCGAGGACCTGGCCCGGTCCACCGTGATCCGCCCTCGCCGTGGCGCTACTGCAGCCTGATCTGCGCGATGCAGGTGTCGCTCGTCGCGAAGGTCGTGACTCTCTGCCCCCCGGCGAGCCCCCCGGCCTCGATCGAGAGGTCGATCTCGCTGTCCCGCGGCAGCCAGAGCTCGATGAAGCCGTTGTCCATAGGTGTCATCGACTCGTCCACGAGAACGGCGCCGTCCGGTGTCTCTGCGTGAACCCACACGGGCACGCCCGCCATCTCGCCCCCGCAGCCGTCGATGGAGTGGATCTGGCACTCGTGCGTGGACGTGACGTACGGCGCGACGGCGAGGACCATCGTGTCCGCAGGCAGCGGGACGGAGACCTGACGCCCGCCGGGGAGGAGGAACACCACCGCCTCCGCGGTCAGGGTCGTGCCGACGGACGGCTCGGTCGTCCGCCATTCGTTGGCGAGGGCGAGGGCCTCTTCGGCGTCGAGCCCCCGGATCCGGGCCTCGAGGGTGTCCACCGGGCCGTCGCCGCCGCATGCGCTCCATGACAGCGCGGCGACGATCGAGGAGAACGCGAGAAGACGCCTGGTTCCCATGTGCTGCACCTCGCCTGATCGAGAGCCCCATCGAGAGTATAGACCACGCGGCGTGGCGCGACAGGGGACGGATGCTCCGCACGGGGGCCGCGGGAGGCACAAGTGCTGTATGCAACACTTCTGTCTCCTGCGCCCCCCCGGCGCCTCAGT
>JAKLKT010000239.1 GCA_023150495.1 Planctomycetota bacterium | reverse complement strand
GACGGGTCGCTCCTCGCGTCGGGGGCCAACGACAACACGATCCGCCTCTGGGATCTCGAGCGCGGCGTCGAGAGGTTCGAGCTCCGCGGCCACGAGAACTACGTCTACTGCCTCGCGTTCAGCCCCGACGGACGTACGCTCGCGTCGGCCTCGGGCGACAACACCGTCCGCCTCTGGACGACGCTGACGGCGCGCGAGCGGAAGGCGCGGGCGGAGGCGGAGCTCCTCGCGCGGGCCGCGGTCGCGCCGAAGGTCGAGGCGCTCTTCGCGAGCCTCTCCGATCCGAGGAAGGTCGCCGACGCGATCCGCGCCGATGGGACGCTCGACGAAGCGGGGCGCCGCGCGGCGCTGCATCTCGTGCTGAAACGGGGGGGGCCGGGGGGACCGAAGTGACGGACGAACGCCGGACCGCGATCACGCGCATCCTCGAGGCCGCGGAGGCCGGGGAACGAACCGGGCTCGACGCGCTCGTTCCGGATGTCTACGACGAGCTGCGGCGCCTCGCGGGCGCGCACATGCGGGGGGAGCGCGAGGGGCACACGCTCCAGCCGACGGCGCTGGCGAACGAGGTCTATCTCCGGCTCGTGGACCAGACGAAGGTGAAGTGGCGCGGCCGCGCGCAGTTCCTCGCGATCGCGGCGCGCGCGATGCGGCAGATCCTCGTCGACCACGCGCGGCGCCACGGCGCGCAGAAGCGCGGGGCGGACCGGGCGCGCGTCACGCTCTCGGACACCGCGGCGACGTTCGGGCAGCCTGCGCTCGACCTCCTGGACCTCGACGACGCGATCACGGCGCTCGGGGCGCTCGACGAGCGCAAGGCGCGCGTGGTCGAGCTGCGCTTCTTCGCGGGCCTCACGGCGAAGGAGGCGGCGGAGGCATTGGGCGTCTCCGAGACCACGGTGGAGGACGACTGGGCGATGGCCCGCGCCTGGCTCCGCCGCCGGCTCGCGGGAAGGTGAAGGGAGGGGGCGCGGGGGAGGGGCCGGTCCCCCGCACCCCCCCGAATGAAAGAGAGCGGCCGCCCCGCCAACGAGCCGGGACGGCCGCCGATGCCAGAGACTACTTGAAGACGACGTACCGGACGGTCACGTCGTAGGACTTGTACGTCTCCCAGAAGTCGCCACCCTCCTTGATGTCGGTGACCTCGAGCTTCGCGTAGCGACCTGCGCTCGTGATGAGGGCCAGCACGTCGCCGACCTGGATCCCAGTCGAACCGGACCCCTTCACCGTGAGACCCGCGGTCGAAGAGGGCTGCGCGTTCACGAGGTCGGCCTTGGTCAGCGCGTCGAAGTCGACCTTGCCGAGCTTCGTGTGCCTGGCGTTGAAGTGCAGGTACGCAGCGGAGTCCTTGGTGTTTCCCTCGACAAACAGGAACAGGTCCACGGGGGGATCCTGCCAGGCCACCGGGGCGTAATACGGCCCGACGCGCCGTTTGGACCCGGCATCGAGGTCCAGCGTCGCAAGATAGGCGTAGGCTTTGTCCTTGTTGATCTGCGGGAACGGCCATTCCGTGTCCGCGTCCAGCGTGACCGACCCGACGCGGTGCGCCTCGACGACCTCGGAAGACAGGACCCTCCGCTTGACGTAGACGCCGTCGGTCACGAACGCGACGATGTCCACGTCCTTACCCGTGAAGTTGGAGGGGAGGTCGACCTCGTAGCCGTCCGGGTCCTCGAAGAAGAAGATGGTCCTCTCCATCGCCAGGAACCCGTCCGGCAGCGCCGGGTGATACGCACGGACCCACAGGATGTCGGAAACGGGGTCGCCCGGATTCCCGCTCGAGATGTTCGTGTAGAGGTGGTGGTTGGGCACGTCCAGGGTCACCTGGTTGACCACCGGGGGCTGGGGGCCCGCCTCGACGAAGAGCCGCCCGAGGTCGGCTTCCGAGCTCGAGCCGGCGAGGTTCTCGACGACCACCTTGAGCAGCCCGCCCGTGTTCTCGGGAACGACTCCCGAGTAGAACCCGGCGCCGGGAATGTCCTCCGTGAGGGGCAGAACGGCATCGCCGTCCCCGTTCACCACCTCGACGAGGAAGATGCCCTGGTAGTCCGCCGTGGAGACCTTCACCTCGCCGGAGAGCGAATCGAGGTAGGCGAAGTGGATGGCCGGGCCAGGCGCCACCTGCGGGCCGCGCGGTGCGCGGACGAGCAGGGAGGAGCCGGGCAGGAGGCGCGTCTCCTCGAGCACGAACCCGGCCGGCGGGGATGTCGCGGCCGCGCCGTCGCCCGCGAGCGTCCAGCCGTTGGCGCGCAGCGTGTCGTCGTCGAAGGCGAAGTTGAACTCGGAGAGGGAGCGCGTGCGGAGCATGCCGTTCTTGTCGGCGAAGTGGATGAGCCCGTCGCGGTCCACGCCGATCCGCTCGAGCGCGTCGCCCACCGTCATCCGCGGGGCCGACGGCGAATCGTCGGCGTACACGAGGTGGTGGATGAGCTGCCCGTCGCCGAGGTCGATCCGGACGTTGGCGCACACCGCGTCGCAGCGCGCCACGAACTCGTTGACGTCGCCGATCCGCTCCCACGTGGCCTCGGGCGAGAGCCGCATCACGTCGCCCCGGATCTGGGTCACCGTGATGCTCACCGGCGCGCCGCGTTCGAGCGCGCGCAGCTCCGTCATCGTGAGGCTCAGCGGCGAGCCGTCCGACACCGTCGAGACGGTCCAGTAGACGCCGACCTCGGACGGGTACGCGCCGCCGGGGACCAGCATGTGGACCTGCGAGCTGCCCGGCTCGAACGTCGCGACGTTCAGGCCCCCGATTTTCAGCGTGAGCGTCGGGGAGAGGTTCGACAGCGGCGCGGTGCCCCTGTTGTGCACCTTGAGGAAGAGCTTGATCCGCGCGGCGTCCGTCGGGTTGATGCTCCGCGCCATCGACCAGTTCTCCGCCGTGGTGACCGACTCGCCGACGGCGACCGACGAGCTCGTCGAGTTGGTGCCGGACCACTTCTCGCCATAGTTCGCGGAGATCTTCACCCCGCTCTCCTTGCCGAACGACGTCTCGCCCCCGACCTGCCAGCCCGCCTCGTTGGTCTCGGAGTAGGACTGCGCGGTCTCCCGCGTCCACGAGCGGCCCTTCTCAAGGGACGTCCCCTGCGTGATCTCGATCTCCTCGTTGAGCGTGACGGTGTATCCCGTGAGCTCGACCACGATGTTGGGGTATGCCGGCACGAGCGGGTCGGCGCCCGGATCCTCGATCGACGGGTCCAGGAGCGTGCCCGAGGCCTCGGTGGCGTCGGAGTAGGCGTCCTGGTCGGTCGAGGACTGGAGCGGGTCGGTGAAGTAGTGCGGAACCGCGGGGTCGCCGTTCCAGATCATGAACTCTCCGGTCAGGAAGTCGTGCGTGTACCCGTAGTACTCGAGGTAGTTCGCGATGCCGTCGCCGTCGGTGTCCACGACCTCGCCGTCGTTGACGCGGTCGGCGTCGTCGTCGCTGTCCAGCGGGGCGAGGATGCCGTCGCCGTCACCATCCGGAAGCGGATCACTCCGGTCGAAGTCGGTCCCGAAGAGCTCGAAGTTGTCCGAGAGGCCGTCGCGGTCGGTGTCGCGATCGAGAGGGTCGCTCCCGAGCCGCGCCTCGACGGGGTCGGGCAGCGAGTCGCCGTCCGAGTCGGCGCGCTCCGCCGGATCTGCGGACGCCTTTGCCGCATCCACGTGGTCCTCGAGCTCGCCGAGGCTCGCGTAGGGGCCGGGCGCCGGCGGGGGAATCTGCGGCGCAGCGCTCGTCCTCCCGTCGTTGCAGGCCGCGAAGAAGAGCGCGAGAGCCAACAGGCCTCGCCCGAACCGGAATCTCTGGCACATGACGCCTCCTTTGTCTGGAGGTAAGTGCGCATTCCGCCCCCGAAACCCCCGGGGCACGGTATCTTTTCCGGTCGCGAGCCTCGTAACATGCTGAGGGTAAAGGACTTGGGGACGGAGGGTGCGGCATGCGTGCCGCAGCGCCGCCTCCGGCGGGGCGATCCGGGGGGGCTCCGGGGGACCGGGCGCTACTTCCGCGCGCGCATCGGCAGCGCGGTCCAGTCGACCGTCCCCGAGGCGACATCCGCTCCCACGCCCACGTTGCGCGCGGCCCAGTTCTCGCTGCCCTCGCGGTCGCCCCAGGTCGCGCCGTCGCGCGCTTGGGCCGCGTCGCCGTAGTCGTCCTTGCCGCCGATGTCGAGGAAGAGCGCCACCGACGACGCCTCCACCCAGTAGCTCGCGATCGCCTCGCGATCCGTAAACCGCGGGTCGAAGCGCGCCGTCCCCGGCGGGCCCTTCGGCGCGCGGTACGTGTCGTTGCCGCCCACGTCGATCAGGAACGCGAACGACCGGTTGATCGAGTACGCGATCCCCTCGCCCGCGGTGTTCTCGTACGCGTCGCTCGCGACCATCTCGTACGTGTCGTTCCCGCCGAGATCCACGAGCGGCGTGATCGCGAAGTCGTGGCCGAACGCGATGCTCGTCCGCCGCCCCACGTGCCGGTCGTCGCCCCCCTCGTCCACGAGCGCGCCGATGCAGAAGTGGGCGCCCGTCGCCTGCGACCACACGTGGCCGTCGTACGAGTCGTTCCCGGCGCCGTCCCACAGGAGCCCCGTCCCGAACCAGTAGCCGGTCCCCATCGACCAGTTGCCCGACACGTACCGGTCGTTCCCCTCCGCGTCGAAGAGCGCCCCGAGCCCGCCCGCCCAGTTGTGCCCGTCCGCGCCGTCGCCGCGCCGCCCCATCGCGCACCCCTGCGCGTTGGAGACCGCGATCTTCCCGTCCGAGTGGTAGCTCGGCCGCCCCGACTTCGGGCCATCGGGCTCGGCGAAGTAGGAGTCGTCGCCGGCGCGGTCCGCGAGCACCCCCACGCCTCCGACCCCCCCGAACCCCTGCCCGTCGGCATGGAGCCGGTAGTCGTCCTTCCCCGCCGCGTCGAGCAGGAGGCCCACGCCGAAGTACCCGCACCCCTGCGCGGACCAGCGCGCGACATACGCGTCCTCGCCCGCAAGATCCACGAGCGCGCCGAAGCCGAACTGCCCCACGCCCTGCGCGTACTGCTCCGCCTCGTACCGGTCCGAGCCCGCGGCGTCCATCAGGATCCCGATCCCGCAGACCCCCGCGCCCTGCGCCGCCCGGTCCGCCCGGTACGTGTCGTTCCCGCCGAGATCCAGAGACAACGACAAGAGCCGCCCCGCGCCGTTCCCCCCCGCACCCCCCCTCCACGTATCGTTCCCGCCGAGGTCCACGACGAGCAGCGAGTCGCTCGCGTCGATCTCGTCGTCGCCCTTCCCGCGCACGCGGATCCAGCCCCAAGGCGTCTCCCAGTCGAAGGACGCGTCCGCGGGCCCGAGCGCGCGCCGCGCGTCGTCGAGCGCCTGGAGGCACTTCCCCGCCGCGTACCAGAGCGACGCCTCGTCCCACGACAGCGCCACGTCGTCGAACGCCGCCGGGTACTCGAGCGCATCGACGCTCTCCGCGCCCGCGTCGAGCCGGCTGCGCGCGGCCGCCAGCGCGTCCCCATCCACGCGCCGGAACGCCAAAGCCGCCCACCGCTGCGCGTCCACGATCGCGAGCACGAGCCGCCCGAGCGCGAGGCTCGCCTCCGGCGGC
>JAKLKT010000238.1 GCA_023150495.1 Planctomycetota bacterium | reverse complement strand
CGCATCGCGCTGATCATAAGACGAAAGAGCGCGGGCGGCCCTTCCGGACCGCCCGCGTGTCGATGCGAGGAAGGGGCTAGAAGTCGACCTGGAAGCGCATCGCGAAGATGTTGAGCTCGCCCTCGCCGAGCGGGCCGCCGTCGCTGATGTCCGCCCAGATGTAGTTGAACATCACGCGCATGTGCGGGTTCCAGTACCAGTTGACTCCGAACGTGATCGTGTCCTGGACGCCGCCCGCGATCCCGCCGTCGGTCAGGTCGATCGTGTCGTAGCGGAACGCGATCTGCCAGGCGCCGGGGCCGCCGTCGCCCGCGTGGAAGTTCTGGTCGATCTCCGCGCGCTCGACGACCTTCTTGTCCGTGCTGTAGTGCCGCCTGCCGCCCACGAGGAAGTAGCCGACCTCGACGTACCAGCCGGTGAAGCTCGGCTCCGGACCGCCGGCGCCCTGCGCCTCGACGCCGAAGAACTCGAGCTGCGCGTGGAACGCCTTCCAGTGGAACAGCAGCTCCGCGCAGAAGAGGCTCGCGTCGTTGGCCGCGAAGTCCGCCGTGTCCACGAAGCGCGCGATGTTGCCGACGCCCGGGCGCGCCCGGAACCGGAGCGTGTCGTCGACGGCCGTGACGTACGTGTAGCCGAAGCCGACGTGGAGGACGCGGTTCTGCTCCTTGTCGTGGAGGAAGAAGGCCGCGAAGCGCACGGCGAAGCTCGTGGAGCCGTCGTCGGTGATGTTCCCCTGGTCGTTCGTGTTGTAGCGGTAGATGGCCGCGAAGACGCCGAGCATGCCGTCCTTCGCGAAGTTGTTGTTGAGCATGAAGCCGTTCTCGCGCGACGGCGCGAACGCCTGGCTGGCCGCCGCCCGCTCCATGAACGTGATGAACCGGCTGCTGGTCAGCTCCTCGAGGCCGAACGGCACCTTGAAGTGGCCGGCGGTGAACGTGCCGGCGGGGCCGAGCTTCTTCAGGCCGATGAAGACGTCCTTGAGCGCCACCTCGGCGCCGACGAAGTCCACCTGGATCTTGTAGAAGGCGTTCGTGAACATCGTCCCGTCCGCCTCGAGGCGGATCGTGCGGAAGAAGGAGGCGTCCTCGGTGGAGCCCGAGTCGAAGTCGTCGGAGGTCGCCCAGTAGTTGTCGAAGAACACCCGGCCGCCGATGTGCATCGTGAAGGCCTTGTCCCCCGTGGCGAACGTGAGGCCCTTGCCGGGCTTCCACTCCACCTTCGCCGTCGAGTCGCTCCCCGTGGCCGCCTTCGTGTCCTGGAGGTAGCTCTCGACCTCCTTCTGCAGCGACGGGTTGGCCGTTTCGGCCGCCGCCGCGCGCGGAGCGGCGAGCGCCGCCGCCAGGGCGAGACCCGCCGCGATCCTCAGAAACAAGTTCATCCTCCGAGACTCCTTTCGTGAAGGCCGGCGTGAAGACCGGCTCTTGGCGAGGGAATCTAGGGTCGGTTTCGCAAGGGAACGTGAAGGCGGGTTGAAGGGTGGCTGAAACGTCCTGAGCGCCGCCGCGCCGCGCGATCCGGCGCGCGACTGCGCCAGCGCTGGCGCACCCCGCCGGCCGGAAGTCCATTGCCAGGGCCCACTTGCGTCGCCCTGGCAGGTCAACCGTTGACCTGCTCTAGTGCGCGTGGCGGACGAGGTCGCCGGCGACCATGTAGATCACGTCCTCCGCGACGTTCGTGCAGTGGTCGGCGATCCGCTCGAGGTACTTCGCCGTCGACAGGATGAGGAGTCCCGCCCTCACGTCGCCCTGGCCGCTCTCCATGAGCGACCGCTGCTGCTCGTAGGTCCTCCGGAGGAGGTCGTCGACCTGGTCGTCCATCCTGAGGACCTCCTCGGCACGCCGGCGGTCCTGCTTCACGAAGGCGTCGAGCGCGCCGCGCAGCATCGCGCCGCACGCCTCGCCCATCGCGCCCAGCTCCGCGAGGCCCTCGCGGTCCTCGCGCCCCTCGCGCCCGAGAGCGCGCTCCGCGATGTTCACGGCGAGGTCCCCCACGCGCTCGAGGTCGTTCGTGATCTTGAAGATCCCCACGACGTACCGGAGGTCCTTCGCGGTCGGGGCGTAGAGGGCGAGGATCTTGAGGACCTCCTCCTCGATCCGCAGCTCGAGCGCGTTGACTTCGCCGTCGCCGTCGATCACCGTCTGCGCCGTGGCGTGGTCGCTCACGAGGAAGGCCTTCAGGCCGCTCGCGACAGCGGACTCGCAGAGCCCGCCCATCACCATCACGTCGCGCGTGAGCTGCTCCATCTCGCGGAGGAAGTGTCTCGTCATGCGGCCGTCTCTCCCGGCGCCCCGGCATCCGACGCGCCCGTGGGCGCGGGCTCGGCCGCGAGCGGAATGCGTACCGTGAACGTGCTGCCGCGCGCCAGCTTGCTCCTGACCTCGACCACGCCGCCGTGGAGCCCCACGGCGTGCTTCACGATCGCGAGGCCGAGCCCCGTCCCGCCCGCGGAGCGGGAGCGCGCCTTGTCGACCCGGTAGAACCGCTCGAAGATGCGGTCGCGGTCCTCCTCGGGGATCCCGATCCCCGTGTCGCGGACCTCGAGCGTGGCCGAGCCGTCGCGCGGCTCGAGCGTCACGTCCACCTTGCCGCCGCGCGGCGTGTAGGTGATCGCGTTGACGACGAGATTGTCGACGACCCGTCGCAGCGTCGCGGCGTCGCCGACGACCCGGCTGCGTTCCGCCCGGACCGCCAGCGCCACGCCCGCCTGCCGCGCCCGCTCCATGAGCTCCTCGCACGCGGCGCGCACGACGCCGGCGAGGTCGAGCGGCTCGCGCGGGAGCGTCTCCGGGCGCGATTCGAGCCTCGACAGCGCGAGGATGTCGTCCAGGAGCGCCTCGAGGCGCCTCAGGTTGCGCTGGATCATCTGCACGAACCGCGGGCCCTCCACGGGGTCGGCCCGCGCCGCATCGTCCTGCAGCGTCTCGACCGCCGCCGCGATGCTCGCGAGCGGCGTCCGGAGCTCGTGGCTCACGTTCGAGACGAAATCCGTCCGCATCTGCTCCAGGCGCCGGAGCCGCGACATGTCGCGGAGCACGAGGATCACGCCCGTCCCGACCGGCGCCGCGCGCACCTGCACGAGGCGGCGCGGAGGCCCGTCGTGGCTGATCTCCGCCTCCACGGGCCCACGCCCGGACGCGGCCGCCTGGACGAGGCCGAGGATCCGCGGCTCGCGCACGAGCTCGTAGATCCGCTTGCCGGCGATCTCCGCGTCCGGCGGCAGCACGAGGATGCCGCGCGCCGCGCCGTTGACGAACGAGATCCGCTCCTGCGCGTCGACGGCCACCACGCCCTCGTTCATCCCCTCGAGCACCGCGGCGAGCCGCGCGGCCTCGGCCTCCGCCCGCGCGAGCGTCTCGCGGAGCTGCCCCGCCATCCGGTTGAAGGCGTGCCCCAGGCGCGCGGCCTCGTCGCGGCCGCGCGGGTAGACGCGCGCCGAGAAGTCGCCCGCCTCGACGCGCTGCGCCGCCGCGGTCAGCTCTCCCAGCGGGCGGGCGAGGCCGCGCGCCAGGAGCGCCGCGATGAGGACCCCCGCGCCCGCGACGCCCACCGCGACGAACCAGAAGGTCCGCGACGCGGTCCGCAGCGCCTGCTGCGCCTCGTCGAGGTCGCGGGCCATGCGGACGACGCTGGTGGAGTCGGGGACCCGGACGCCCGCGTAGAGGAGGTCGCGCCCGACCGTCTTCGAGTGGCGCGGGACGATGGCCGAGCCCTTGGAACGCGCCTCGACGACCTCGGGGCGCTGGCCGTGGTTCTCGAGCCCGGAGACGTCCTCGACGTCGCTGTCCGCGAGCACCGTCCCGTCCTCGCCGATGACCGTGACCCGCGCGCCCGTCTCCCGGCCCAGCCGCCGTGCCCACGCCTGCATCTCCCCCGGCGCCCAGGGCCCGCGGGCGACCGCCCGGGCGGCCCCGTGCGCCTCGCGCAGGAGCGACATCTCGAGGCTCTCCCGCGTCACGCGACCGAGCCGGTCGACCGTCACGAGCAGGAACGCCGCGAGCCCGACGACGACGGGCAGCGACGCTGCGATCGCGGCCTTCCCGGCCCATCCGAGGCGCATCTTCCTACTCCACGAGCTTGTAGCCCACGCCGCGGATCGTGAGGAGCCGGTCCCCGTAGTCCTCCAGCTTCCGGCGCAGCGCGGAGATGTGCACGTCGATGTTCCGCTCGATCACGATGACGTCGGTGCCGACGGCCTTGTCGAGGAGCTGGGCGCGGGAGTAGACGCGGCCCGGGTTCCTGGCGAGGTGGACGAGCAGGCGGAACTCGGTGGCCGTGACAGGGATCGACTTGCCGCGGAGACGCACCTCGTGGCGCGCCGGGTCGACCTCGAGCTCGCCGTAGCGGATCGGCTGGCCCACGGCCTCCGGCGGCTCCGCGCTGCGACGGAGCAGCGAGCGCACGCGCGCCACGAGCTCCTTCAGGCCGAAGGGCTTGCGCACGTAGTCGTCCGCGCCGACGCCGAGGCCGATCACGGCGTCCGTCTCCTCCGCCTTCGCGGTCACCATGATGATCGGGATCCGCGCGGTCTCCTCGGACGCGCGGAGCCTCCGGCACACCTCGAAGCCGTCGAGGCCCGGGAGCATGAGGTCGAGGAGCACGAGATCGGGCCGGCGCTCCTTCACGAGGGTGAGCGCTTCCTCGCCGTCCTTGCAGGCGATCGGCTTCATCCCCTCCTTCCTGAGGGCGAACACGACCGCATCCAGCAGGTCCGGCTCGTCCTCGACGACCAGGATCCGATGGCTCATCAGCTTCAACGTAGCATCCTCCGGCGGCACGCCGGCACGCCCACGCCCCTTCGCCATCACCATGCTTCCGCCTCCCCGGGGTTCCCCGGGCCCCTCCCCATCCTCATCCGAACCTCCCGGTCACGTAGTCCTCCGTCTCCTTGAGGCGAGGGTTCAGGAACATCCTGTCCGTCGGGCCGAACTCGACGAGGCGGCCGAGGTACATGAACGCCGTGTAGTCGCTCGTCCGCGACGCCTGCTGCATGTTGTGGGTGACGATCAGGATCGTGTAGCGCCCCTTGAGCTCGCCGATCAGGTCCTCGATGCGGCCGGTGGCGATCGGGTCGAGCGCCGAGCAGGGCTCGTCGAGGAGGAGCACCTCGGGATCCCCCGCGATCGCCCGCGCGATGCAGAGCCTCTGCTGCTGCCCGCCCGAGAGGGAGAGCCCGCTCTCCCTGAGCCGGTCCTTCACCTCGTCCCAGAGGCCCGCGTCGCGGAGGCTCTTCTCGCACACCTCCTCGAGGACGTGCCGGTCGCGCACGCCGTCCACGCGCAGCGGGTAGACGACGTTCTCGAAGATGCTCATCGGGAACGGGTTGGGCTTCTGGAAGACCATCCCGATCCGCTTCCGCAGCTCGATCACGTCCGTGTCCTTGGAGTAGATCGAGTCGCCGGAGAGCCTCATGTCGCCGCCGTAGCGGACGGAGAGGATCAGGTCGTTCATCCGGTTCACGCCGCGGAGGAGGGTCGACTTGCCGCAGCCGGAGGGCCCGATCAGCGCGGTCACCGCCCCGTTCGGGATCGACATCGTGATGCCGAAGAGCGCCTGCTTCGCGCCGTA
>JAKLKT010000237.1 GCA_023150495.1 Planctomycetota bacterium | reverse complement strand
CGTGCGCGGGGCGCTCCACAACGCGCGGGCCGCGGTCGCGGAGGCGGCGCACCGCCTGCGGGCCGCGCAGGACGAGATGCGCGACGTGACGGCGCGGCTCGACCTCCGGAACGAGCGCGGGCTCTTCGAGCAGCAGCAGGACGCGAAGACGGCGAGGCGGCACGCCGCGCGCGAGCGCCGGCAGCTGGAGCGCGAGGCCGACGCGGCGAGGCTCCTCTACGAGACGATGGCAGCGAAGCGGGAGGAGGCGCGTCGCGCCTACGCCGCGCCGCTGCGCGGGAGGATCGTGGAGCTCGGCCGGCTCGTGTTCGGCGAGTCGTTCACGGTCGAGCTCGACGACGACCTCCGGATCGACCGCCGGACGCTCGAAGGCAAGACGCTGCCGTTCCGGAGCCTGTCGGTCGGCGCGCGGGAGCAGCTCGCGCTCCTCTCGCGCCTCGCGTGCGCGCTGCTCGTGGACCCGGAGGAGGGCGTGCCGCTGCTCTTCGACGACACGCTGGGCCACAGCGACCCGGAGCGGCTGAAGGCGATGGCGGAAGTGCTCGCGCTCGCGGGCGACCGCTGCCAGGTGGTCGTGCTCACGTGCACGCCGGGCCGCTTCAGCGGCATCGGCGGCGCGCACCGCGTCCGCCTCGGCGCCGCCGAGCCCGCCCCCGCGAACCGCATCGGCCACCTCGCGCCGCCGTAGCGTATTGCGTCGGGATTGCCGGCGGGCCGCCGGCTAGACTCATCTGCGTGGCGGGTGCGAGCAGAGGGAAGCTGGCCGGGATCGCGGCCGCCTACGCCGTCGGCGTGGGACTGCTGCTCTGGGCGAACCGTCGGCTCGAGATCAGCACCCTGCTTCTCCTCCCCCCCGGACTGGCGCTCTCCTGGCTCGCGGCGCGGTGGGCGTGGGGCCGGGAGTGGCCCTCGCACGTCGGCCTCGCGTGGCCACGCGAGTGGATCGCCGTGCTGCTGCTCGGACTGCCTCTTGCCGCCTCTCTTGTGCTGATCGCCGGCCCTCCGAGCCCCGGAAGGCTCGATAGGGACGCGTGGCTCGACGCCTTCGTCACGGCCACGTCGGAGGAGACCATCTGGCGCGGGATCCTCCTCGGGCTCCTGCTGGGCGCCCTCCCGCGTCCCGTCGCGATCCTCCTTTCGAGCGTCGTCTTCGGCGGGATCCACTTCCTTCACGTCCTCGAGGGTGCACCGGCATCGCACGTGGCGCTGCGCGCCGCGGCGGTCACCGGGCTCGCGTTCGTGCTGTGCGGCCTGCGCCTCCGGTCCGGCCTCGTCGTCGCGATCCTGGCACATGCGATGTGGAACCTGTGGGCGGCTGCCGGCGGCGCGATCAACCGCATCGCTTTCGCCTCGGGGCCGGCCGGGGTGCTCTGGGCGGCCGCGGCCATGATCCTCTTCGCGGCTCCGTTCCTTTTCCGCCGCATGCCGCGTCCCCGCTGGATCCTGTGCTTCGCGGCCGCGGCCATGGCAGCCGCATGGACCGCGTGGAGCGAGATCCAGCCGGTCCGACGGCAGCGTGCCGCGCTCGAGCGGTGCGCGGACTGGGGCATCGTGGACGTCGTCGACTTCATGAAGAGGCCGGACAAGACGGTCGTCAACGCCGGCAACATCACGGTGACCATCAACCGGGTCAAGGGACTGTGGAACTGGGCGCCGAGCGCAAGGGAAGAGCCTCTCCCCGAGCCGACCGGGGACCTGGAGCTGCTCCAGACGCGGGAGGCGATCCCCTACCTCCGCCACGTGGCGACGACGGACCCGGACGGACGCATGCGTGTCGCGGCGAACGGCCTTCTTCGTCGCATGGTCGACGAGTGCGTCCCCCGGTGGATCGTCGAGGGGCAGCATGTCGTCGCCTGCTGGTCCCTGCTCGATGCCTACCGGGAGCCGCACACCGGGGGCGCCTGGACCGGACCGGACAGCCACGGATTGAATGCGCTGCTGCGCGCTGTGGTAGGGCATGACCCGGAGACCGGCCGGGCCATGGTGGCGGCGCTGATCGAAGCGATGGACCGTGCTGACATGTTCGGCTCCCTCTGCCTCGCTAACGCGATCCGCCAGTCGCATCTCGATCTGACCGGCTTCCGCGAGCGGCTCCTCTCGTGCCTGCGGGAGGGGAGCGACGCGGGCGCGGCCGGCTCCGCCTCCATCCTCGCGTACATGGGCGAGGTGGAGAACCGCGCGATCGTCGAGAAGACGCTCGACCGGTGGGCGGCCGACCAGCCCCAGGCGGAGCGCGCCCTGCGCCACCTTCGCAAGTTGCCCGCGAGCCCGCCGCGGATGACCGTGGCGGCGACCCGCGACTGGGACGTGCTCCGCAGCCGCCTGGCGGAGGTCGAGGCGGGTTGGGTCTTCGAGCGCACGAGCACCGTGGCGCTGAGGCCGTTCGAGACGCCGGTGATCGCCCGTAGCCTCTTCTGGCGGGCGGGTGCCGACCGCGTCTCGGCGACCGCCACCGAGTTCGAACGCCCCGACGAGGCGGAGCGCATGTTCGCGCGCGAAGCCTGCCCCACCGGGGTGGCACGCGAGTCGAAGGTCGAGGAAGCGGCCGGCGAGACGGCGACTTTCGCGTCGCGGGACATGGTCATGATCCTCGCGCGGCGCGGCACGGTCTACTACCAGGTGAACGGCCGCAGGGCGGAAGCCCAGCGCCTGCACGAGCACATCGAGCGGTTCCTGGGAGCCGGCAAGGACGCCACGAAGTAACGGCAAGCCGGGCCGCTGCCGGAGCCGCGACGCGTCGCGCGGTCGCCTGCGGAACGCAGTGAGCCACGTCCCTTCCACGATGGCCGGCGTCGCTGCGCGCGCGCAGTCCGGGACGTGCTCACGCCCCCGCGAGCGCGCGGGACGGCGGGGCGAGGGCGGCCGCCCGGAGCTGCTGGTGCGTCGTCCCGTCAAGGCCGAACCAGGCGCTCACGAGCGCGTCGAGGTCGGGCTCCATGCACTCGCGGCCCTCGCGGGCCACCTCGCGCGCCAACCGGAAGAGGCCCACGGGCGCCTCCTCCGCGCGCGGGAGCGGCAGGTCGCGCAGGTGCTTCAGCTTCACCTGCGGGAACGAGACCTGCGACGCCTCGCGCACCGCCGCCGCGTGGTAGTGCGCGACGGCGCTCGAGTTGAGCCACGCGACCGTCACCTCGTGCGGGAGCCCCGGAAGGCCCATGCACGCGAGCACGCTGTTCCGGAAGTAGCCCGCGTCCACATGCAGCGCCGCGATCGGCCTCGCCGCCGTCTGCCGGAGCACGATCGGCACCTCGCGGTAGCGCGCGAGCGGGGCCGCGCGGAAGTAGTCGCCCGGGCCCACGCGCGCCACCGGGTCGAAGTGCTTCCTCGCGCGCAGCAGCCGATAGGGGTGGACGTCCCGCCCCTCGCGGATCGGGTAGCCGCGCGTGCGCAGGATCTTCTCCGCGCAGTTGCCCGTGTGCACGCCGATGTCGCCGAACGCATCCGGCGGCGGCCGGCGGAAGTCCGCGAACCGCACGAGCTCCTCCGCCGTCACGAGGAAGGGCGACGCGCCGCCCCCGGACCCCCCCTCCTTCCTCACGAGGAAGAGCGCGCAGCAGGGCTGGGTGACGCCTTCGAACCCGCGCTCGCCGCAGTCGAGGATGCCCTCCACGCGGCAGTGCGCGCGAACGATCGCGCGGACAGCGCCGTACCCGTCGAGGTCGAGCACCTGCGACGGCAGCAGGAACGCCACGCGCTCGCGCGAGAGCCTCACCGCGAGCTCGAGGAACGGCCCGTGGAGCGACGGCCACCCGCGGAAGCTCTCGTAGCGCGAGAGCGTCCGGCGCATGGACTCCGGCAGATCCTCCGCATGTCGTCCCGAGAAACTCGCCCACGGCGGGTTGCCGACGACCGCGTCGAAGCGGCGCGCGCCCCAGTCCATCGCGAGCGCGTCGGCGCAGGCGATCTCCGCGCCCGGAAGCGCACGCCGCGCGCGCGTGACCGCCCCGGCGTCCACGTCCACGCCGACGAGGCATCGCTCGGCGTCGAGGGGGGTCATCCCGCGCTCGACCAGCGCGCGCTTCGCCTCGACGAGGAACGCGCCCTCGCCGCAGGAGGGGTCGCAGACCCGCGGCGCTCCCGGGAGCGCTTCGAGCGCCCTCCGGACGAGCCGCGCGGCGAGCGCCGGCGGCGTGTACACCCTCCCGAGCACGCCCCCATCCTGCCACGCGTGACGTACACTTTTCGGCGCATGGCCACCCCCTCGCTCCTCGACCGGCTCGCGTCCCCGACCCCTTCGCCCGGCGGCGGCAGCGCCGCGGCCCACGTGGGCGCCGTGGGCGCCGCGCTCGTGGCGATGTGCACGGGGCTCGCAGGGCTCGAGGAGGCGCGCGCCCGTGCGGAGCAGCTGCGCCGGGATCTCGAGGCGCTCGTCGAGGAGGATGCGGCGGCCTTCGCCGAGTACCTCTCGACGAAGAGCGACGACGCGCTCAAGCGGGCCACGCTCGCCCCGCTCCTCATCGCGGAGAAGAGCGCCGAGGTGCTGCTGCTCGCGCAGGGCGCGGCGCCGAAGGTCTCGAAGGCGGCGCTCCCGGACCTCAAGGGGGCGATGCGGTTCGCCGGGGCGGCCTCGGAGCACGCCGCGGCGACCGCCCGGTACAACCTCCAGGAGATCGCCGACAGGGATTTCGTCCAGGATGCCCGCCTGAGGCTCCTCAGAATTCCCTGAAACGCGGGGCCCTGCCGATTATTCTTTTAGCGGGTCAGCAAGGACCCACCGGGTCGCGCCGACGGGCGCGACGGGCGAAAGCCGGCCGGGGCCGAATGGACTTCGGGCCCCTGCCGGGTGGCCCATAAAAAAGGAGGTGATCCGTGGGAAGTCCGAATAGGAGGCCGTCCTCCTAGCGGAGGACCGACGGGTCTCCCGAAGGGAGACGGCTTTCCAGAGGCGGCTCCACGGAGCCGCCTCCTTTTTTTGGTCCCCTCCCCGCGGCTCCCCCTCCCCCACCCGTCGAGATTTCTGGACGAGAAGGGGTGAGCGCGCCTCCGACCGTCTCAAACTGAGCTTCTGCTCCACGATGAGTCGGGGGATGCTCTCGGGGCGTGACGCCTGCCGCAGACGAGCTCACCTTCTCCCGCATCCAGCCGGGCGCGGTCTTCCGGGTGGAGCGCACCTTCACCGCCGAGGACGTCCTGCGGTTCGCGGCGCTGAGCGGCGACCACAGCCCGCTCCACGTCGATCCCGACTACGCGGCGACGACGGAGTTCGGCGGGTGCGTCGTCCACGGGATGCTTCTCGGGTCGCTCTTCTCGCGGCTCGTCGGCATGCACGTGCCGGGAAAGCACGCGCTCTACCTCGGCCAGGATCTCTCGTTCCGCCGCCCGGTCCGCGTCGGCGAGACGGTGAGCGCGACCGCGAGGGTCGAGGCCAAGAACGAGGCCACGCGCACCGTGGTCCTCCTTACGGAGATACGGAACGCGGAGAACGCCGTCGTTGTCAGCGGGACCGCGCGCGTGAAGGTGCGGGACAACGAGCCCGTCAACGCGGAGGCGGCGGCGCCGCGGGCGTCCGCGGCCTCGGGGCGCGCCGCGATCGTCACCGGCGCCTCGCGCGGCATCGGCGCCGCGAT
>JAKLKT010000236.1 GCA_023150495.1 Planctomycetota bacterium | reverse complement strand
GGGCGGCTCCTCCGCTTCCCCAGCCACTTCGCGAGATCGCCGAACGGGCGTCCCTCGCCCTCCCCCTCGACCCCCTCCCACACCCGCTGCGCCTCGGTCACGGCGGGGAGGAAGTCCGTCCACCCCTCCTTCGGGTCGTACGCGAGCACGCAGCCGGGCTTCTCGCGATCCGTGAGCCAGACGTACTCCGCGTGCGCGCGGAAGGGATAGGTCTGGTCCTGGTGGCCGGGCAGGAACACCGGCTCGCCCGAGCCGACGAGGACGATCTCGCGCGTGAGGCCCCACGCCTTCGCCGCGCGCGCGCAGCGCTCCGGAATCATGGCGCGGGATTCTACTTCCGGGTGCACGCGGCCGGGCGGGACGTCTTACCCTAGGGGGCCGTGGACGACGTCGATCTGCTCTCCCGCCTCGTCGCGTTCGACACGGTGAGCCACCGGTCGAACATGGCGCTCGTCGACTTCCTGTGCGAGTACGCGGGCGCGCGCGCCGAGCGCGTCCCGTCGCCCGACGGGAGGAAGGCGAACCTCGTCCTCCGGTTCGGGCCGGACGAGGGGGAGGGGCTCGTGCTCTGCGGCCACATGGACGTGGTCCCGGCGGAGGAGGAGGGCTGGAGGAGCGACCCGTTCCGGCTGCGCGAGGAGGACGGCCGCCTCTTCGCGCGGGGCGCGTGCGACATGAAGGGGTTCCTCGCGGTCGCGACGAACCTCGCGAAGGCGGAATCGAGGGGGCTCCGGGGGCCGCTCGTCCTCCTCTTCACCTACGACGAGGAGGTGGGCACCGCGGGCGCGCGCGACCTCGTCGAGCGGTCGCCGCTCGCGGCGACGCTGCCGCGGCGCGCGATCATCGGCGAGCCGACGGAGCTCCGCGTGGTGCGCATGCACAAGGGGCACACGAGCGTGCGGGTCACGATGCACGGCGTCTCCGCGCACTCGGCGCTGCCGCATCTCGGGAAGAACGCGATCGACGCGGCCGCGCGCGTGCTCGCGTCGCTCCGCGGGCTCCGGCACCGGCTGGAGCTCGCGGGCGGGCCCAACGCGGCGCACTTCCCGGAGGTGCCCTACGTGACGCTCAACGTCGGCATGATCCGCGGCGGCGTGGCGACGAACGTGGTGCCCGACCGGTGCGTGATCGACGTGGGCGTCAGGCCGCTGCCTGGGATGGAGGGGGCGGACGTCGTGGCGCAGGTGCGCGAGGCGGTCGGAAACGCCGCCGGCGACGCGCCGTGGGATCTCGAGGTGCCGGGCGAGAGCCCGCCGCTGCTGCTCGAAAGGGGATCGCCGCTCCACGGGGCGCTCTGCGCGGCCGCCGGGCAGCGGGGCGACGCGGCGGTGTCCTTCGCGACGGACGGCGGCTGGCTCGCGAGGGCGGGCATCGAATGCGCGGTCTTCGGCCCCGGGAGCATCTCGGTCGCGCACAAGCCGAACGAGTTCCTGACCCGCTCCGACCTCGCCACCGCCCGCACGGTACTCGGTACCGCCCTCCGCCGCTGCAACCTGTTGTAGGGAAACGGGTTGCGTCGACGGAGTGCGGACTCGCGGTCCGCACCTGCGGCCGCGCGGCGCGCCCGGGCGATTGGCCCTCTGTCGTAAGGTATGGGCCGTGATCGTCATCGCGAACTGCGGCGGGTTCTGGGGCGACGACCCGACCGCCGCCCGCCGGCAGGTCGAGGGCGGACCCATCGACTACCTCGTCATGGACTACCTCGCCGAGGTCACGATGGCGATCCTGCAGAAGCAGAAGCAGAAGGACCCGGCCGCAGGCTACGCGCGCGACTTCCTCGTCCAGCTCAGGGACGTCCTCCCGCAGTGCGTCGAGCGCGGGATCACGATCATCAGCAACGCGGGCGGCGTGAACCCGCTCGCGTGCCGCGCGGCTGTCGAGAAGCTCGCCATGGAGCTCGGCGTCCGGGAGAAGGTCAAGGTGGGCGTCGTCCTCGGCGACGACATCTTCGGCGATCTCGACACGCTCCTCGGGAAGGGCGAGCCGCTCGCGCACATGGAGACGGGCGCGCCGCTATCGACGGTCCGGAAGGACGTCCTCTCGGCGAACGTCTACCTCGGCGCCGCGCCGGTCGCGAAGGCGCTCGAGATGGGCGCGAACGTCGTGATCGCCGGCCGCGTCACCGACACGAGCGTCACGCTCGCGCCGATGATCCACGAGTTCGGCTGGAAGCTCGACGACTGGGACAAGCTCGCCGCGGGCGTGGTCGCGGGCCACATCATCGAGTGCGGCACGCAGTGCACGGGCGGCAACTTCACCGACTGGAAGCTCGTCCCGACGTTCAAGGACATCGGATACCCGATGGTCGAGGCGAGCCCCGACGGCAGCTTCACCGTCACGAAGCACAAGGGCACCGGCGGCCTCGTCTCCCTCCACACGATCAGCGAGCAGCTCGTCTACGAGATGGGCTCGCCCTCCTACATCTCCCCCGACTGCGTCGCGCGGTTCGACTCGATCCAGCTCGCCCCCGACGGCGAGAACCGCGTCCGCGTATCGGGCATCCGCGGCGAGCCGCTCCCCGAGAAGCTCAAGGTCTCGATCAGCTACGCGCAGGGGTACCGCGCGTTCGGCCGGCTCATGGTCTCCGGGCCCGACGCGCTCGCGAAGGCGCGCGCGGTCGCCTCGGCCTTCTGGGGCTCGGTGGGGGGTCCCTCTGCGTACGACGACGCGATCACGCAGATCGTCGGCTGGGATTCCTGCCACCCGCCGCTCACCGCCGCGGAGCCGTCCGAGGTGCTCCTCCAGGTCGCCGTCCGCGACCGCGACGAGAGGAAGATCGCCGACCGCTTCGCGCCGCAGCTCGTCCCGAAGGTGCTCTCGACCGTGCCCGGCATCACCTACCTCTCCGACCAGGGCCGCCCGCGCGCGTCGGACGTCGTCGGCTACTGGCCGGCGCTCATCTCGCGCGAGCGCGTCCCCGTGCGCGTCGAGGTCTCCGGGAAGATCGCGGAGGTCGCCGCGCCGCCGCGCGGGAAGGGCGTGAAGGTCTCGCTGCCCCCGAAGCCCCCTCCCACCCTCGTGCTGACCCAGCGCCGGCAGCGCGTACCGCTCTCGCGCATCTGCCTCGCGCGCTCGGGCGACAAGGGCGACACCGCCAACATCGGCGTCATCGGCCGCTCGCGCGCGATCTACGCGTGGATGCTCAACAAGCTCACGTCGGAGTTCGTGAAGATCCGCTTCGAGGAGATCTGCAAGGGCGAGGTCGAGCGGTTCGAGGTGCCGAACCTCCTCGCGCTCAACTTCCTCCTCCACGAGAGCCTCGGCGGCGGGGGCACGCTCTCGCTCCTCCTCGACGCGCAGGGCAAGACCTACGCGCAGTACCTCCTCGCGGCGGAGGTCGAGGTGGACGAGGCGCTCCTGTGACGATCCTCGAGCGGATCCGCGAACGGGCGCGGGCGCGCCGCGCGCGGATCGTGCTGCCGGAGGGGACCGACCCGCGCGTGATCGAGGCCGCGTCGATCCTCGCGCGCGAGCGGCTCGCGGAGCCGGTGCTCGTGGACGACGACCTCGTGGACCGGCGGCGCGAGGAGTACGGCGAGCTCCTGTGGCACCGGCGGAAGCACAAGGGGATGACGCTCGACCAGGCGCTCGCGGCGGCGGAGAACCGGCTCGTCTTCGCGGCGCTCATGGTGCGCGCGGGGGACGCGGACGGCTTCGTCGGCGGCGCGGTCGCGACCTCGGCGGAGACCTCCCGCGCGGCGATCCTCGGCATCGGGCCCGCGCCCGGGGTCGGCACGGTCTCGAGCTTCTTCCTCATGGTCTACCCGGGAGAGCGCGCCTACATCTTCGCGGACTGCGGCGTGATCCCGAACCCGACCGCGGAGCAGCTCTGCGACATCGCGATCGCGAGCGCGGAGAGCGCCCGCACGTTCCTCGAGGAGGAGCCGCGCGTCGCGATGCTCTCGTTCTCGACGAAGGCGTCGGCGGAGCACGCGGACGTGCTCAAGGTGCGCCGCGCGACGGATCTCGTGCGCGGGCGCCGGCCCGACCTGCTCGTGGACGGCGAGCTGCAGGGCGACGCCGCGCTCGTGCCCGAGGTCGCCGCGCGGAAGGCGCCGGGGAGCCCGGTGGCCGGGCGCGCGAACGTGCTCGTCTTCCCCGACCTCGACGCGGGCAACATCGCGTACAAGCTCGGCCAGCGGCTCGGCGGCGCGACCGCCCTGGGCCCGATCCTCCAGGGCCTCGACCGGCCCGGCAACGACCTCTCGCGCGGCTGCACGGCGAGAGACATCGTGGACGTGGCCTGCATCACCGCCGTCCAGGCCGGCGCCGGATAGGGATGGGCCCCGGGAAGGGAAAGGCGCCCCGCGGTAGACTCTTGGGGTGGCCGAGACCGTCCGCTGCCCGACCTGCCGGAAGCCCGTGGAAGCCGCCAAGGAGCGGCGCCCGAAGGACTTCCCCTTCTGCTCCGAGCGGTGCCGGCTCGTGGACCTCTACAAGTGGCTCTCGGGAGCCTACGTCGTCCCCGGGGAGCCCGCCGCCGTGCCCGAGGAGCCGGGCGAGTGAAGGGCCCGCGCGCGTCCCGGGACCGCGGCGCGGCGGTCCCTCCTGCGGAGGTCCGCCGGGGGGCGACGGCGCCAGCCCGGGCGGGCATCCACCCATGATGGAAGGCCAGCGGATCGAGGTCCTCGAGCTCCTGCGGAAGATCCAGCGGTCGGCGGGCGACCAGCGGAAGATCTTCCTCGCGCTCTACGGCATCCTCCTCTTCGTGCCGCTCGCCCTCGTCGTCGTCGCGGCCGGCCGGGCGACGCTCTCCGGGGCGTTCGGGGGCGAGCTCGAGGCATGCTTCCTGCGGCCGGTGGCCGCCACGTGGGGGTTCTTCTCCTCCGCGTTCGCGGCCGGCCGGTGGGGGCTCATGGCCGGCGTCCTCTTGGCGCTCTGGTTCGCCGCGATCGCGGCGGGGTCCTTCTTCGGCCTCGCGATCACGCGGATGGCCGCGATCGAGCTCACCTGCGAGCGGCGCGCCGAGGTCAAGGAGTCGCTCGCGTTCGCGCGCCGCCACTTCCTCTGGGCGTTCCTCACCCCCTCGGGCCTCCTGCTCGCCGCGATCCTCCTCCTCGGGCTCGCGGCGCTCGCGTTCTCGCTCGGGCGCGTCTCGGAGGTTCTGCTCGTCCTCGCGGCGCCCGCGGCGCTCGTCCTCTGCCTCACGGCGGTGGTGCTCGTCGTCGGCCTCGTCGCGGGCGGCGTCCTCGCGTGGCCGACGATCGCGACCGAGTGGTCCGACGCGTTCGACGCGATCACGCGCGTCTACGGCTACAGCTTCTCGCACTCGCACCGGGTGCTCCTCTACCGGCTGGGCGCGGGGCTCGTGCTCCTTGGCGCGGCGGTCGCGCGCGGCATCCGCGCCGGGTTCGCTCTCCTCTGCCTCTACCTCGCGCTGGTCGCGGGCTTCGGCCTCGACCGCTCGAAGGAGCTCGTGGACGCGGTCCTCCGGGAGCCCGCCGCGGGCCCGCCCTTCCCGCGGACCGTCGCGGCGTGGACGCTCGTCGCCTGCGTCGCGGTCCTCCTCACGCTCGCGGTCGCGCGGCTCGCGGTCTACCGGATCGTCCTCCAGCAGGCGGTCTACCTGCTGCTGCGCCTGAAGATCG
>JAKLKT010000235.1 GCA_023150495.1 Planctomycetota bacterium | reverse complement strand
CTCGTCCAGGAGGCGGCGGCCGCGGGGCTCCTTGTGCGGCCGCTGCCTCCGCAGCGCGCGGGCGAGATCCTCGCGGCCCTCGGCGGGTCGGCGATGTCGGACGACGCGCGCGTGCTCGCGGTCCGCGCGCTCGGCGCGATCGACCCGCGGCCGGACGACGCGCAGGCGGGGCTCCTGAAGATCGCGTGCGGCGAGGGTAGGGCCGCAGAGCGGATCGCCGCGCTGCTCGAGCTGCGGGGGACCGGGGACGAACTGAGCCCGCTCTGGCGGGCGTACAGGAAGGTCGAGGGCCGCAACGACCCGGTCGTCGCCGCGCTGCTCCTCGCGCTTGCGCGCACGCGCGAGCCGGAGGCGTTCGAGAAGCTGCTCGGTCTCGTGCGGCCCGACTTCATCGGCTTCTACGCGGGCGCCGCCCTCCTGAAGGCCTACGGGCCCGACGGGGTCACGGAGGAGATGCGCGTCCGGATCGTGGAGATCAAGGAGCTCGCGGATCTCGCGCAAGCGCTCCGCAGCAAGGACGCCGCGGTCCGGAAGTCCGCGCACGAACGCCTTCGCCACGTCGACGACCCGCGCAACCTGAAGCTCTACTTCGACCGCGAGGAGCGCAGCTGGCGCGAGGTCAACCGCGTCCTCACGAGGATCTTCGAGCTCGGCGAAGTGCTCAACCGGTTCGATGCCGCAAAGCCCCACCGCACGGCGGAGAGCGCGCTTCCCGGGGCGGGCGCCGGCGGCGGCGACGAGGGGAAGAAGGCGTCCACGGGCAGCGACGCCGAGCAGGACCTCTTCGACCTCCTGATGCCTTCGAGGGTCCCCGCGCCCCCCGGCGAGCCGGACTACCCGGAGCGGATGCCCTACTTCGGCCCACTGGACCTCGCGCGTGGCTAGGCAGGAGGACTTCCTCTTCGCGGAGCGGGCGCTCCAGCGCGGCTACGCGACCGAGGAGCAGGTGCAGGAGTGCCTCTCGCTCCTCGAGCGCCTCCGCGAGGAGATGAAGATCGAGGAGACGCTTCCGAACCTGATGGTGAAGAAGGGCTACCTCGCTCCCGCGCAGGCGAGCGTCCTCGAGGCGGAGATCGGCAAGGACCGCTCCGGCCGGCCGAAGAACGCCATCGAGGGCTACCGCCTCCTCGAGCGCATCGGCTCGGGCGCGATGGGCTCGGTCTACCGCGCGGACCACCTGAAGCTCATGATCCCCGTCGCGCTCAAGGTGCTCCGGCCGTCGCTCTCGTCGTCGCGGACGCAGATCGAGCGGCTGAAGCGCGAGGCGCAGCTCGCGGCGCGGCTCAGCCACCCGAACGTCGTCCGGAGCCTCGACGTCGGCGAGAGCAACGGGTTCCACTACCTCGCGATGGAGTTCGTCGAGGGGGAGACCGTGCGCGACCTCCTCGACCGGGGACGGGTGCCGGAGAAGGAGGCGCTCGCGATCGTCCGCCAGGTCGCCCTTGGACTCGCGCACGCCCACGCGCACGGCGTCGTCCACCGCGACGTGAAACCCGGCAACATCATGCTCGCGAAGGGCGGCACGGCGAAGCTCGGGGACTTCGGCCTCGCCCGCGGGCAGGGGCCGAGCGACCTCACGCTCGAGCACGCGTCGATCGGCACGCCGCAGTACGTCGCGCCGGAGCAGATGCGCCGCGGCTCGGACGCGACGCCGCGCTCCGACCTCTTCAGCCTCGGCGCGACGCTCTACCACATGGTGACCGGCCGGCCGCCGTTCGACGGCGAGAACCTCGGCGAGGTCGTCCAGAACGTGCTCTCGTGCCGGTTCGCGCCGCCGGAGAGCCTCGCGCCGGAGCTCTCGCGCGACGCGATCTACGTGATCGACCGGCTGATGCGCGCGGACCCGGCCGAGCGCTACGCGAGCGCGAGGGATCTCGTCCTGGACCTCGAGCGCATCGACCTGGGCGAGGCGGTCGCGCCGCCCGACTTCAAGGGCGACTACCACGCCTTCGTCGCGAAGCGCCGCGGCCGGCGGAACGCGATCCTCGCGGCCTGCGTGGCCGCGCTCGCCGTCGCGGGCGCGTTCTCCCTCTACCTCGCGCAGGGCCGGGCGAAGCGGGAGCGCCTCGCCGAGACCTGCCGGGTCGCCGACGCGGTGCGCGCCGACCTGGAGTCGCTCGCGACCGCCGCGGACCTTCCCGCCGCGATCCTCGAGATGGAGAAGGCGGACGCGGACGCCGCCTCGGCGGGCTGCGCGGACGGCGACGTCGCGCGGCTGCGCGCGCGCCTTCTCGCTGCGCGCGTCGCGAGGAGGGCGCTCGCCGACGCGGGGCGGATCATGGAGGGGTCCGGGGAACCGGACGCGAGCTACCGCGACCTCGACGCGAAGCTGGAAGGGATCCCTCCCGGCCTCCCGGGCATCCGGGCGCACCTCGATGGGCTCCGCGCGCAGGTCCGGGACCTCTCCGCCTCCGCGGCGCGGAAACGCTACGACGCGCGGGTGATGGACGGGTTCAAGGACCTCGGGACCGCGAGGCGCGAGGCGGGCGCCTTCGCCGCGGATCTCGACGGGCGCTACCTCCCTCTCGAGGGGGAGTGGGCCCTCGATGTCACGCGCGCTCCGCGCGCCCTCGAGGAGCTCGAAGGGCGGTGGCAGGTGGTCGAGTCGCTCCGCGGCCGCCTCTCGGCGGAGCTCGCGAAGCCGAAACCCTCGTACCGACTCGCCGCATCCACGCTCGCGGACCTGCGCGCGGAGGAGGCCGCGGCCCTCGGGCCCCTGGCGGCGAGCCCGTACCTCCGCGGGCTCGCGGCCCTCGCCGCCGCCGATCAGGAGGCGCGTCGGCTCAGGGACGCGGAGCAGGGGGAGTGGGAGAGGGCCCGCGCCGAGGCCCTTGGGCTCGTCGGGACCGAGCCGGACGGCGCGGAGGCCCTTCTCCGGGAGTTTCGCGACCGCGCCAGCGGCGAGACGCTCCTGGCCGTCGAGGGCAAGCACGGCGAGGCGGTCCAGGCGCTCAAGGACCTGACCGAGCGGCAGATGGCGGTCTACAGGAGCGAGGAGAACGCCTGCCTCCTCAAGCTGCGGACGCGCCAGTACGCGGCCGCGCACCGCGCCGTCGCGCAGGCGGCCGCGGCCCGCCGGTGGGTCCCCGAGGTCGCCGAGCGGTTCTCCGAGCTCGAGAGCCGGGCGCGGCGCATGACGGAGCTGACGGCCCGCTTCGTCGAGCGTGCCCCGAAGACGAGGAGGATCGCGATCCAACGCGAGGAGTTCGCGGGCGACCGGATCGAGCCCGCGCCCGGCGGCGACCCGGACCGCTTCGTCGCGCGGAACGCGAAGCGGGCCGTCGAGTTCGGGCTCGGCGACCTCGACCGAAAGGAGCTCGAGGCCATCCTCGCGTTCGGGCCGGAGGACCGGCTCCGCCGCGCCTGGTTCTACGCGGCCGAGGCCTACGCTTCGGATCTCAAGGATCCCTACGATGCGCGGGATCTCCGCCAGGAGGCGCTCCCCGACCTCGAGGCGACCGACCCGTGGCGGATCGAGGTCTCCGCCCAGCTCTCCGCCACGAACCAGCGGATCCTCCAGGGCGAGGCGCGGGCGCAGCAGGCGGAGGCGGAGCTCGCGGAGGCCAGGAAGTCGCACGACGACGTGAAGGCGCTCGCGCTCGTGAACGAGCTCATCGATCTGCTGTGGTGGACGACGCACTGCCGCGACGACAAGCGCATGGCGTACTTCCGGCAGCAGCGGGGCGAGCTGGAGCAGCTCGCCGGCCGCGGCCTCTTCCTCCGGGACGTGGGCGTCCCCAGCGCCCAGCTCGAGTACGGCGGGAGGGATGCGCAGGGCCTTCCCGCGAGGCCGACGACGATCGCCTTCACGGGGCGCGCCTGGCAGCAGTACGAGGACAAGGTCGCGAAGGAGGAGCCGAACCGCGCCGCGCGGCTGGAGCAGCTCACGCGCGAGTACTGGACGGAGGTGTTCCGGGCGCCGGGGAGGACGGATGCGGAGATCGCCGAGCTCGTCCGCCGCGCGACCTGGCAGCTCCTCCCCTGGGGCGGGCCTGTCGAGGCCGCGCCCGAGGGAGGGTACCGCCCGGCCGGAGCGGGCCTCCTCGCCGACCCGGAGGCATGGATCGGCGGCCGGGAGCATCCCCTCCCGATCACCCTCGCCTTCCCGTTCCGCGCCGACCGCGACTGGGCCATCGAGTTCGAGGTCGAGTGGCCGGGCGACCCCGGCTATTTCGTCGTCGCGGCCGGCCGGATCCAGGCGGTCGTCGGCTACCAGCGGATCTTCCCGAGACGAGGCGGCATGGCGGGCGCGTGCATCCTCGTCGCCGAGGAGACGGATCCGGGCCTGAAGGAGCTCGGCGACCTCCACTGGCACATGGCGAACGCGACGAAGGACGGGAAGCCCGTGCGTCGTCCAATCGAGGGCAAGGAGAAGGCGTACCTCGACGAGACGAACTTCGTCCCGGGGGTTCCCTACCGCATGCGCCTCGAACGCGTGGGCGAGAAGATCCTCTTCGAGATGCGGCCCTTGGGCCGCGACGACCGGAAGGTCGTGCTCGAGAAGCGCGACCGCCGGGCGGAGCAGCTCGGGAAGGACGTCGTGCTCGCGGACGGCCGCAGGGCTTTCCGCTTCCTCGGCATCCCGGGCAAGAACCTCGGCTACGTGCTCCGCGACGTGAGGATCACGGGCATCCTCCCCGAGCGGGCGAGCGAGGAGGCGAAGCAATGAGCGAGGGGAACGGCGTCGTGCTGGTCGTGCGCGGCCTGCGCGGGTTCCTCGGCGGCGAGGAGCAGCGCGTGAAGGTGGGGGAGACGCTCATCCTCGGAAGGAGCCGCCGCGCGGGCCTCTCCACGCGCCGGGCGAAAAAGCTCAAGGCGCGCCCCGACTGGGAGATGGTGATCGGGACCGCGGCGTTCCTGACCGTGAGCCGCCGGCACACGCGCATCGAGCACGTGAGGCCGGGCGTGGTCGAGATCACGGACCTCTCGAGCAACGGCACCTACCTCGACGGCAAGCTGATCGCGCGCGAGACGCTCACGGACCTCGCCGAGAGGACGCACGTCCTCGGCGTCGGCGCGCAGGAGCGGTTCGAGCTCTCGCTCGCCCGTGCAGAGGAGGCCGCGGCGGCGCCTGGCGAAGCGGCCGCGGATCCGGGGGCCAACTAGCCCCGTGCCACCGCCTCCGGTTCAGTGATCCGGCCAATCGCACCGACGCGCTCGCCCCCGCCGCGTGCCCCGGTGGACATGCTTACCCCCTAAGGATAGTATTACCCTGTGAGGCTGCCGAAGGACGTTCAAGCGCTCTTCATTCGTCACGGCCGAAGGGGCGGGAAGGCCCGCGCCAGGCGGCTGTCCGCAGGCGCCCGCGAGGCCATCGCGCGGCAGGGGGCCCTTCGGCGGTGGATCCGGGTCCGTTTCGGCTCGCCCAGCTTCGCGGCCTTGGGTTTGCCCGGAGGCGAGATCGTCGCCCGGGGGCTCGCCGCCCTCGCCGGGGGCCGCGCCACCCTCGAGAGCCTCGCCCTGTCGCGGGCGGCGCCCCGGCAACGTCGGGAGGGGGTCCCCATGTCGGCCTCGACCTTCGCCGACGCCGACCTGCGCCTCTACCGGCTCCTCGAGAAGACCGAGGGCGACCTGGCCCACGAGCGGTACTTGGCCTACGTGCGGCAGAT
>JAKLKT010000234.1 GCA_023150495.1 Planctomycetota bacterium | reverse complement strand
CGTCGGCAGCGTGGACCGCGGCAGGGACGTCTTCCGGAACTGCGGCGCCGGGCCCACGCCGCCGGTCTGGTCCCGCGCGAGCGACGGCTCCACGACGCTCGTCCACTCCAAGGGGCCGCCCCTGGGGATCGTCTCCGAGTTCCAGTTCGCGGCGGGACCGGAGCTGCCGATCGCGCCCGGCGACGTCCTCCTCTTCACGACCGACGGGATCATCGAGGCGACCGACCCCGGCGGCGAGCAGTACGGTTTTTCGCGCCTCTGCTCCGCGATCGATCGGCTCGCCAAGGGGAGCGCGCGGGATGTCGTCGAGGGGGTCATGGGCGACGTGACCGCCTTCGCGGGCGGGGCCGGGCTCCGCGACGATGCGACCCTCGTGGCGGTGAAGGTCCTCTGAACCCGGTCGCGACGCGCGGGGAGGCAGGGGGGCCCCGGGGGCGCGCGGTTCGTTGGGGTCGCGCGCGGCGGGGCTACAATGCCCCGTCTCGCGGGCGGGCGTTCTCCCCTGGTGCCCTCCCGCGCTCATCGAGGAGCAGCATGGCGACTGAAATCACCGTGGGCATCGCGGGCGCCGCGGGCGACGGCCTGGACCGCGTCGGCGACACGCTCGCCCGCGCGGCGGCCCGGCTCGGGCTCTCCGTGTTCACCTACAACAGCTACCAGTCGCTCATCCGCGGCGGCCACACCTGGCTGCGCCTCCGGATCGGCGAGAAGAAGCTCACGAACCACGGCGACCGGCTCGACGTGCTGATCGCGCTCAACCAGGACTCGATCGAGCGCCATGTGCCCGAGGTCGCGTCCGGCGGCGCGGTCCTCTTCAACACCAAGCTCGAGTGCGACCCGGACCTCCTGCCGAAGGGCGTCAGGGCCGTGCCGATCCCCGTCGCGGACCTCACGAAGGACCTCGGGCGGCTCCCGCCCGTCATGCAGAACACCGCCGCGCTCGGCGCGCTCCTCCACCTCGCGGGCCTCGACGTCGAGGTGGCGGCGGAGATCCTCCACGAGACCTTCCGCCACAAGGGCGAGGAGATCATCCGGCAGAACGTCGGGACGCTGCGCGCCGGCTACGAGCACGCGGTGAAGACCGAGAAGCCGCTCGACTTCAAGTGGAAGTTCTCCCGCAAGAGGCGTCCGGTCGTCACGGGCAACCAGATGATCGGGCTCGGCGCGGCCGCGGCGGGCTGCAAGCTCTACTCGGCCTATCCGATGAGCCCCGCCTCCTCGATCCTCCACTGGCTCGCGACGCACAGCGAGAAGACGGGCATCGTCGTGAAGCAGGCGGAGGACGAGCTGGCGGTCGTGAACATGGCGATCGGCGCCGGCCACGCGGGCATCCGCGCGATGTGCGCCACCTCGGGCGGCGGGTTCGCGCTCATGACCGAGGCGATCGGCATGGCCGGCATGATCGAGGCGCCGGTCGTCGTCGTGAACGTGATGCGCGGCGGCCCCTCGACGGGGCTCCCCACGAAGACGGAGCAGGGCGACCTGAACCAGGCCTTCGGCGCGTCGCAGGGCGACTTCCCGCGCGTGATCGTCGCGCCGCGCGACGCCCTTGACTGCTACGAGGCGACCGTCGAGGCCTTCAACATCGCCGAGGAGTTCCAGCTCCCCGTGATCCTGCTCTCGGACCTCTACCTCGCCGAGCACCGCTCGACGATCGACGCCGACAGGGTCTCGCCCGACGTGAAGATCGAGCGGGGCGAGTGGGCGAACGGCACCGGCAACGGCCGGTTCCGCCGCTTCCGGCTGACGAAGTCCGGCGTCTCCCCGCGTGCGAGGCCCGGCACGCCGGGGATGATGTTCATCGCGGGGACCGACGAGCACGACGAGCGCGGCGTCCTCGTGAGCGACGAGCACACCAACGCCGCGATCCGCCGCAAGATGCACGAGAAGCGGATGCGGAAGATGGACGAGGTCCTGAAGCGCCTCCCCGCGCCGAAGCTCGAGGGCCCCTCGAAGGCGAAGGTGACGCTCGTCGGCTGGGGCTCGACCCACGGCGTCCTCGAGGAGGCCGCTGCCCGCCTCGAGGAGGACGGCATCACGGCCAACCGCCTGCACCTGAAGTACCTCTACCCCTTCCACGGGCGCAAGGTGAAGGAGATCCTCTCGAAGTGCAAGAGGACGATCGTCGTCGAGGCGAACTACGCCGGGCAGCTCGCGCGCCACCTGCGCGCGGAGACCGGCATCGAGGCGAAGCACGTCGTCACCCGCTACGACGGCGAGCCGCTCGACCCGGACTACGTCGTGCAGCGGGTGAAGGACTGCGTGGCCGGCCGCGCGCAGGACCTCAAGGTGCAGAAGGCCGAGGCGCGCGAGATGGCCTACCACTACATCCGGATCCACCTCCACGACGAGGCGCGGCCCGCGCGCGTGTCGAAGGGGGCGAAGGGCCGCCACGGCGAGCCCGTGTTCGACGTGGAGCTCGTCTCGCGCAAGGGCAAGGAGCCGCGCGGCAGGCTCGTGATCGGCCGCGAGACCGGGGCGATCCACGCGTACGAGGAGCAGGGCGCATGACCATCATGAAAGACGCACCCGAACGGACGATCAAGGACCTCGAGGGCGACGTCCACCCGGACTGGTGCCCCGGCTGCGGCGACTTCGGCGTGCTGAAGTCGCTCAAGGAGGCGATCGTTGAGCTGAAGATCCCCTCCCACGAGGTGCTCGTGGTGTCGGGGATCGGGTGCTCGTCGAACCTCCCGGGGTTCATCCACGCCTACGGCGTCCACAGCCTCCACGGCCGCGCGATCCCGGTCGCGACCGGCGCGCTCCTCGCGAACCACAAGCTGCGCGTGATCGCGGTGGGCGGCGACGGCGACGGCTACGGGATCGGCATCGGCCACTGCCTCCACGCGATGCGCCGCAACCTGAACCTCACCTACATCGTCATGGACAACGAGATCTACGGCCTCACGACGGGTCAGACCTCGCCCACGACGACCGAGGGGCACAAGACGAAGAGCACGCCGAGGGGCAACGTGGAGAAGCCCATCCAGCCGCTCGCGCTCGCGCTGGCCGCGGGCGCGACCTTCGTGGCGCGCGGGTTCTCCGCGAACCAGAAGCAGCTCACGGAGCTGATGGCCCAGGCGATCGCGCACAAGGGCTTCAGCCTGATCGACGTCTTCAGCCCCTGCGTCACCTTCAACAAGATCAACACCTACCAGTGGTTCAAGGAGCGCGTGTACGACCTCGACGCCGAGCAGGGTTACGACCCGACCGACCTCAGCGCCGCGCTCGCGAAGTCCCTCGAGTGGGGCGAGAGAATCCCGCTCGGGAAGCTCTACCAGGTCGAGCGCCCGGTCTACGAGGACACGGAGCCGCTCTTCCGGAAGGGGCCGCTCGTGGACCACAAGCTGGGCCTCGACAAGGCGACGTTCGACGAGCTCCTCGGCGAGTCGACGTAGGGGATCCCGGGGTTCCCCGGGCCCCTCCCCATCCGGCGGCTACTTCTTGGCCGCGCGGCCGCGGCGCGCCGCGGTCTTCACGGCCACGGCGGCCTCCGGCGGGCATTCGCACCAGCCGGTCAGGTGTCCGCAGTCGAGGCAGACCTCGAACATGTCGTGGTTGCACACCACGCAGCGGAAGAGCCCCTCGGGATCCTTGTAGGAGGTCGCCCCGCAGCTCGGGCAGCGGGTCTTGGGCCGCGAAGTCAGGCGGCGGTAGTTCAGTTCGTCCATCAAGGTTGAGCGCGCCATTCTACCACGCGGACGAAGGCGCCGGGCGTCGATCTAACCCTTTGCCCCTGCTATGGTTAAGGCGTCGTCGCTGTCGCGCTCCATCCCCGCCGCGGCGAAGGCCCCGGCGAGGGACCGCTCGCGGTCCATGGGGTCCGTGATCCCGAGGTTCCAGCAGAGCTTCGCGCGGCAGACCGGGCAGAGCGCCGCCGGGCGCGCATCCGCCTCCTCGACCGTCAGCGCGCCGTTCATCAGGCACCGGTAGAAGGTGCAGTGGGGGAGCGAGAGGAGATGCCCCGCCTCGTGGAGCGCGAGCGTCATCGCGCGCCGCCGCGCGAGCGCGGGATCGGCCTCCGCGCCGAGCCGCGCGGTCGAGAGGACGCCGACGCGGAGCTTCAGGGAGCCCCACCCGAAGGCGTGCGAGAGGTCGCCGACGAAGAGGTCCCGGTCCGTCACGGCGAGCACGAAGAGGGCGTCTCCCGGAAGCTCGCGGACGAGGTGGGGGGCGAGCGCGAACGCGGAGACCTGCCGCCGCGCGCGCACATAGGCGCCGGAAGGAAGGGGGCGCGGGGGAAGGATCCGCACCTCGGCCGCGAAGGAGGCGGAGAGGAGCCCCTTCATCGCCGGGAGGAGCGCCGGATCCCCGGCCGGCCGGGTGAGGAACGGCGCGATGTAGACCGTCCGGCGTTCCGCGGTCGGGCGGACCGGATCCGACGCGCGGTACTCGGCGAAGGTCTGCCCCTCCTCGGGATACACCCAGAGCCACTCGCCCGGCTCCGGCGGCCTGAGCCTCCGGAAGAGGCCCTTTCCCCCCTCCACGTCGGGCTCGCGCGCGGCGAGGAGGAGGAGGGCGAGAGGGAGGATCCGCACCCCGTAGAGTATTCGGCCGGATCGGGGCTTGCGCAACCCCGCCCGCGCCTCTCTCATGGGGCGGCTTGATCACATGCCAGAAGTGCCGCGCGCTGCTCGAGCCCCGGACCCGGGTGTGCCCCTACTGCGGGACGGACCAGCGGCACCACCGCGCCCCGAGCGAGTCCGAGGACGCGGAGAGGACGACCCGGTTCGGCCTCTGGATCCTCGGCCTGATCGTCGGCATCTACTTCCTCACGGTCGCCCTCGACCCGGCGGCCGGCGACCCGGGGACGCGACCCTTCGAGCCGAGCGGCGTCTCGCTCGACATGTTCGGCGCGGCGAGGCCCGCGCTCGTCGAGGGCTGCGGCCAGGCGTGGCGGCTCCTCGCGTCGATGTTCCTCCACGCGGACCTCGTCCACCTCGCGTTCAACTCGATCGCGCTCTTCCTCCTGATCCCGATCGCCGCGGGCGCGTTCGGCGTCCACCGGACGGTCGTCCTCTACTTCGCCTCGGGGATTCTCGGCACGGTCCTGAGCCACCTCTACAGGGTCTACTCGATGCACCCGCTCGAGCTCTCGCAGGCCGGCGGCAGCGTCGGGGCGTCGGGGGCCATGTGCGGGCTCATCGGCGCCTGCGCGGTGTACGGCCGGCGGCGGGGCGGGGCGTTCGGCGAGGCGCTGATGCGGCGCATGATCCTCTGGGCGGCGCTCATCGGCCTCTACGGCCTCGTCTTCTCGCGCCGCATCGACAACCTGGGGCACGTCGGGGGGTTCCTCGGCGGCGCGGCGCTCGGGTTCCTCGCGTCCTCGGCGCGCGCGCGCGGAGGGCGCGCGGACCGCGCATGGGCCTTCGCCGCTCGCGCGACGGTCGTCTCGGCGATCGTGGTCGCCCTCGTGTTCTGGGCGCCGTTCGCGCTCCGCATCCTCGATCGCCGCGACGTCGTGCTCTACCGGAACCAGGCGGAGCGCACGCTGCGCGCGGTGGCCGAGTCGCTCCGGACCGGGGGCGTGGAGGCGCTTCCCGCGCGCTTCCCCGACGGCCCGCGCGGGACGGACGGCGTGCGCGACGCGGTCCGCGATGCGCTCGCCCGTGCGCGGGCGA
>JAKLKT010000233.1 GCA_023150495.1 Planctomycetota bacterium | reverse complement strand
TTACCCCCCCGCTCCCCCCGTGAACCTCCCGAACCAGATCACCACCGCCCGTCTCGGGCTCGCCGTCGTCCTCTTCGTCGTGCTCGACTCCGTGTGCCGGAGCCGCCCCGACGGCTTCTGGTGGTACGCGGCCTTCACGCTCTACATCGTGACCGTGCTCACGGACGGCCTTGACGGCTACCTCGCGCGGTCGCGCGGCCAGATCACCGCGTTCGGCCGGATCGTGGATCCGCTCGCGGACAAGATCGTCATCTGCGGCGTCCTCGTGCTCGCGAGCACGCTCGAGCAGACGCGGAACCTCGTGCCGCCCTGGATCGTCCTCGTCGTGCTCGGCCGCGAGTTCCTCGTCTCGGGGCTCCGCGGCTTCCTCGAGGGGCGCGGCACGGGGTTCCCGGCCCGCTGGGAGGGCAAGGCGAAGCTCATGATCCAGGCGTGGTACTGCGGCGGCGCCATCTTCTACCCCGGCAACCACTGGGGCTGGTGCGAGTTCGTGACGAGATTCTTCCTCTGGGCGACGCTCGCGATCACCGTCTGGAGCGCGGTCGCCTACGTGCGATCCGCCGCGAAGCTGATCGGCTCGAACGCCGATCTCTAGCGGAGCCCCCCCGGGTCCCCCCGGCCCCTCCCGCCCCCCGCCTTGTCCGTGGACGCGCCGCCCCGTAGGATTGCGGCCTTCCCATGGCCAAAGCCCGCGAACGCGAGCGCGAAAAGGAGAGCCGTCCGCCGCCCCCGCCCCGGGTGACCGGGCTCACGCTGGTGACGACGGGGCTCCTCGCGGCCGCCGGCGCCGCGCTCTTCGCGCTCGTCGGCGCGCTCCTCGCGGGGTCGAAGGAGGACACGACCGCGAGCGATGCCGCCGACTCGCTCGGCGTCGGCCTCGCGTACGCCCTCACCGCGCCCGACGCGGACTGGTGGACGGAGGGCCACGGCTCGAGGAAGGAGGCGTTCGACATCGTCCGCAAGGAGCTCGGGCAGGCGATGCCCGAGATCGACAAGGGGAAGCGCGACCAGATGCAGAACGAGTGGGTCGCGCAGCGCGACCGGAACCGCGCGCGCCTCGCGGCGATCGGGCGCGCAGGCGGCCTCGAGACGGGCGCGCTCCGCGGGCTGATGATCCACTGGACCGCGAAGAACCTGCTCGACCAGACGGCCGGCGCGCGCATCCGCCCCGAGGAGTTCCAGTCGTACCGGACGATCGGCGACGTGAGCGTCGGGCGGCTGCAGGCGACGTCGGCCGCGGGCGAGGGGACGTTCCTCGCGCGCGTCTACCACCGCCCCTACAAGCGCGGGAACGAGCAGCTGGGCGCGGCGTACGTGATCCTCGCCGAGGCCGCGCTCTCGAGCGAGGGCGGGCCCAGCGCGTGGACGTTCCTCACGCCGCTCCTCGTCGGCCTCGCCTGCGCCGGGTTCGTGGTCGTCGCGAGCCGGGCGTCCGAGGGGATCAAGGGGGTCGTGCGGGACCTCGACACCATCGGGCGCGGCAAGCTCGACCACCGGGTCGGGGTCGGCGGCTCGGGCGAGGTGGCCTACCTGAGGCGCAGCGTCGACCGGATGGCGAAGAACCTCCAGCTCATCCAGACGACCGGCTCGGGCGACCTCGACGAGGCCGTGGCGAAGGAGCTCGACCTCGCGAACCAGATCCACCAGGGGCTGCTGCCGGCCGACACGCCGCGGCTCGCGGGCTACGAGCTCGAGACGCTCTTCAAGATCGGGCGGGCGATCGGCGGCGACTACCACGACTACATCGAGCTCGACGAGAACCGGATGGCGCTCGCGCTCGCGGACTGTTCCGAGAGCCTCCGCGGCGTTCCGGCCGCGATGGTCATGGCGATGACGCGCGCGTACCTGAAGTCGGCGATCGACCCGTCGACGGGCCCCGCGGAGTGGCTGAAGGCCGTGAACCGCCGGCTCGCGCGCGACCTGAAGCCGGGGATGGCGGTGACGGCGCTCGTGGTGGTCCTCGACACGTCGACGCACGAGGCCGTGGCCGCGAGCGCGGGCCACCGGCCGATCGTCCTCTGGCGGGCGGGCAAGACGGCGACGGTGAACCCGAACGGCATCGCGCTCGGCCTCGACATCGGCCCCGTGTTCGACAAGACGATCGAGGAGAAGAAGTTCTCGCTCCAGAAGAACGACCGCGTCGTGCTCTACACCGACGGGCTCATCGGCGCGAAGGACGAGAAGGGCGAGGCCTACGGCGAGGAGCGCTTTCTCGAGGCGGTGCGGCGCCAGGGCGCGATGAACAGCGCGGCCTTCGTCAACTTCATCGCAGGCGGCGTGGACAAGTTCGTCGGCGAGGGCGAGCAGACCGACGACATCACGATCTGCACGCTGAAGCGCGTGAAATGAGCGACGGCGCCCGCGGGCTCAGGGCCTTCCAGCAGGAGATCGAGCGCATCTACCTCGCGCGGGACAAGGCGCGCGGGTGGGAGAAGACGTTCGTCTGGTTCGTCGAGGAGGTCGGCGAGCTCGCGCGCGCGCTCCACCGCGGCGACGAGGAGGGTCTCAAGGGCGAGTTCGCGGACGCGGCGGCGTGGCTCGTGACCCTCGCGTCGATCAAGGGCATCGACCTCGGCGACGCCGCCCGCAAGTACTCGAACGGCTGCCCCCGCTGCCGCTCCACCCCCTGCTCCTGCTGACGTACTCGGTCCGCCATCCCTCACCCGCAAGCCGTTGTCGGAAATGCAGTTATGGCTTGCCATTGCGGACTAGGGGTCCGCGTTTTCCCCCGGGGAATGGAGCGTTGTGCTCCCGGCGCGTAGCCCCGTCCGCGCGGCCCAATTGGCGAAACGCGCAATCCTGTCCCAATCCTCCCCTGCGGGACGCATGGCCGGGAACGCGGACCTCCAGTCCGCATCGTGACGCTGCAACCTATTCCGGGGAAACGACTTGTGGCCGCAGGACCGCGTACCGAGTACCGAGTACCGGGTCACTTCTTCTTGAGCTTCACTTCGACGGTCACGATGCGGCCCGAGACGATCTCGACGCGCATCGGCTCGGCGGTGTACGTCTGCTCCTCCGACTCCTCGTAGACCGTCATGATCGCCGGGCCCGCGCGCATCGGCTCCGACTGCGCGTCGCCGTTCTGGTCCGTCTCGCCCGCCCAGCCCACCCAGTTCTGGTCGTCGTCCATGAACTGGAAGTAGATCCCGGCCACGCCCTTCCCCTCCTCGTCCACCGCCTTGAGCTTGAGCGTGCCCGTCGGCACGAGCGAGAGGTCGTGCCGCACCATCTCCGAGCCCGCGACCGACACGCGCGCCGTCGCCGCGCCCTGCGGCCCCATGTTCACCTGGAGGAGATACGTCCCCGCCGCGAGCCCCTCGAGGAAGTACCGCCCGCGGTCGTCCGTCTGGTCGTTCCCGCCGAGGATCCAGTCGCTCTGCTGCACGGCGCCCGGGCCGCGGTAGAGGCGCGCCTGGACGTACGCGTTCGGGATCGGCTTGCCCTGCGGGTCGCGGAGCGTCCCCTCGATCCCGCCGCCGGCGTCGAGCACGATATCCAGGGGGCCCGGGGGCACGAGCTCCTCGACGACGACGCCGTCGACGATCTTCGGCTCGTGGCCGGGCGCCTTCACGGTCACCTGGTACCGCGACGGCATCACCGTCATCTCGAACCGCCCGTCCGGCGACTGGACCCAGTTCTGCCAGTTCGTGCCCCCGCGCCGCGACCTGCGGTCCGCCGCGGGATCCTGCAGCGGCTGGAGGCCGAGGAAGAAGCGCTGGAGCGGCCGGCCCGACACGGCGCTCCGCACCGTGCCCTCGAGCGTCTGCACCGGCTTCAGCACCATCTCGACGTCCGTGGTGCCCGTCGGTATGTCGAGCGCGGGGTCCGCGCCGCCGCCCGTCTGCATGTTCGCGTAGATGTCGTAGCGCCCCTCGGGGAGCCCGCCCAGCCTGAACCGCCCGAGCCCGTCCGTCTCGACGTAGCGGTAGGTCATCTGCGGCGTGTTCTTCGGCCCGCGCGCGTTGACGCGGCCGCGGCTCACCGGCTCGCGCTCGGCCGTGAGGATCCGCCCCTCGATCATGCCGCCCGCGAAGCTGACCTTCACGTCCGTGAGTCGCTGCCCTTCCGTGCCCTCGACCATCTGGCTCGCCCAGCCGTAGGTCGCGTCGTACGCGTAGAGCCACTGCTTCCCAGGCAGCGCGCCCCGGAGCCGGAACCGCCCCTCCGCGTCGCTGCACGTGACGGGGTTCTCCTGCCAGCGGTACTGCGACACGAACTGGAAGCCCGGCACCATCTCCCAGCCCTGGATCTGCACGGTGACGGAAGCGAGCGGCTTGTCGTCGCGGTCGCGCACCTCGCCTTCGACCGTGAGCCCCTCGGAGAGGCGCACGCGCACGTCCCTGGGCCCCGGGCCCCCCACCGGCACGTCGATCGGGAACTTCTCGCCCGGGCCGTGGTCCCGGTGGAAGGCGACGACCGCCACCTGCCCCGGCTGCACGCTCTCGAAGCGGAAGACGCCGCCCTCGCCGCTCGTCGTGAAGTTGCGCTGCTGACCGCCCTGGTCGGTCTGGACGCCGGGCGCGAACGAGTGGCGGTGGAGGTAGATCCGCGCCCCCTTGAGCGGCTTGTCGAGCCGATCGACGACGACGCCCTCGACCGCGAGCGACGACGCAAGCTCGAAGTCGAGCGAGCCCGTGCCGTCGCTCTGACGCTGCTGCGCTAGGTAGCCGTCGGCGCGGGCGTGGAAGACGAGGTTCGGCGCCGTGCTGACGCTCGCGAGCGCGTACTGGCCCTCCGCATCGGCGGTCGCGCTGCGGTGGAACGTCTCGAGGCCCTCGGCGACGATCGCGCCGGCGATCGGGCGCTGCTCGCTGTCGACGACGCGGCCGCGGAGCGTCTCGCCCTTCTCGAGCGCGAAGTCGACGCGGTAGGTGCGGCCGCCCCTGGTCACGAGGCTCGTGCGCTCGCCTCGCCGGAGGCCCTCGGCGACGACGACGACGCTGAAGCCCTGCCACGCGCTCGCCGGCGGCGGCAGCTCGGCGAAGACGTAGTTCCCGCTCGCGTCGGTCTTCGTCTCCGCGCGGAACGCCCACTCGTGGACGAAGACGGCGCCGCCCGCGACCGGCTGCCCCGTCTCGCGCGCGGTCACCGTGCCCTCGAGCCGCGCGCCGGGCGCGAGCGTGAGCTCGACCCACGCGCCGACCTGGACGTTCGACGCGTAGGCGACCCCCACGCCCGGCTTCTGCGCGACGACCGAGTACGCCTGCCGCTCGACCGGCCCGAGCACGAAGACGCCGTCCGCCTCCGTGCGGACGCGCGGGGTCGAACCCATCGGCGACGGCTGCACGCGCCAGTCGCGGAAGGCGCCGACGACGATCGCGTCGGCCACGGGCTTCCCCTCGCGGTCGAGCACCCGGCCGCGGATCGACTCCTCGAGCGGGAGGCTCCGGTCGCCGTAGGGCGGCAGATCCTCGGGCGCCGCCTCGGCGACGGGCGCCGCCTCGGGAGGCGCGACGGCGGCCGCGGCGGCATCGCCGCCCGTCGCCTCCTCCCCCCGTCCCGTTCCGGGACGGCCCGCGTGGGCGGCCCGCGATCCGGTGAATGCGTCCGGGTGGAGGAGCGCGCCGACGAGGAGCGCCGCGCCCGCGAGAAGTGCGATCACAAGGGCCCACTGCGACCGCTTCGCCG
>JAKLKT010000232.1 GCA_023150495.1 Planctomycetota bacterium | reverse complement strand
AGCGCGTAGATCGCCGGCACGACGAAGCCCGTGCGCCGCCACGTCTCCGACTGCGCTTGCTGCGTCGCGAGGAGGAGCAGCGCCTTCCCGTCGCTCGGCAGGGAGAACGCGCCGACGTCGTAGTCGAAGGGACGCGCCGCCGCGAGCAGGAAGAGCATGTTGTAGAAGAGGAAGAAGTGGCCGATGCCGACTTCGAGCACCGCCCTCGGGAGCGCGAGGAGGGAGAAGCAAGCCGCCACCGCGGCCGCGTGGAGCACCATGGGCGTGCCGTAGAAGACCGCGTACCGCCACGCCGCCGCCCGCGGCTTCAGGTACGCCGCGACGCAGTACCCGCCGCGCAGGAGGCCGCGCGCGACGGTGAGCCTCAGGCCGAAGAGCCGAACCTGGAGCCGCGGCCTGTGCCAGCCCGCCCGCACCTCGAACACACGCGCGCCGGTGAGCTTCCCGGCGATCGCATGCGCGAGCTCATGCGCCGCGGTGAGCCCCGCGGGCACGAGGAAGAGGCCAGCCACCCAGCGCGCCGCGACCGCGGCCCCCCCCGTGAGGAAGCCCCCCGCCGCCACCAGGGCGGCAGCGGCGACCGGCCAGTAGCGGAGCTTCCGGGAGGGCTGCGACAGCGCGCGGCACCGCGGGCAGATGAGCCCCGGTCGGCTGAGGCCGGTCGGCCAGCTTACGAAGAGGTCGCGAAGTCGCGAGCGGGCGCCACAGAAGTCGCACGCGGTCAAGCCGCTTCCTTTTCGGCTTTCGGGCGGGGAGGGGGAAAGGGCCCGGGAAGGGGGTAAGGGAACGGGGTTTGGGCCGCCGCGGAGGCCGCCGACGGCGGACGGCCCCCGGCCCGGGTCGGGTCGGGACGCTCACGCGCGACCGAAGGCCGGCGATGGCGCCAGCCTCGGCCCAGCCTCACGGGCGGCAACCCGTCCGCCCAGGTCCTGGCGCTCAGCCGCGGCCGAGGGGCTGCGGCGCCCTCCCTACTCCTCGGGATGCTTCTTCTTCTCCGCCTTCGCGATCACCGTCTGGGCCACGTTCCCGGGGACGACGTCGTAGTGGCTGAACTCCATGTGGAAGGAGCCCTCGCCCGCCGTGATCGACCGGAGCTGCGTCGAGTAGGTCTGCATCTCGGCGAGCGGCACGGTGGCCTTGATGATCTGGGTGTCGCCGGCCGAGTCCATGCCCGAGATGCGGGCGCGGCGGGTGTTGAGATCGCTCGTGATGTCGCCCATGAAGCGCGACGGAATCTCGATCTCGACGTTCACCACCGGCTCGAGGAGGACCGGCCGCGCCTTCTGGACCGCCTCGGCGAACGCGTTCCGCCCCGCGATGATGAACGCGATCTCCTTGCTGTCGACGTCGTGGTACTTGCCGTCGTACACGCGCACGCGCACGTCCACGACGGGGTAGCCCGCCACGACGCCCTCGGCCATCTTCTGGCGGATGCCCTTCTCGATCGCGGGCAGGAACTGCCTCGGGATCGCGCCGCCGACGACATCGTCCACGTAGTCGAGGGGGTCGGGCGCGCCGCGGGGGAGCGGCTCGACCTTGAGGAAGACCTCGCCGAACTGGCCCGCGCCGCCCGTCTGCTTCTTGTGCCGGTAGTGGCCGTCCGCCTTGCCGTTGATGGTCTCGCGGTAGGCGACCTTCGGGATCGACGTGTCCACGTCGACGCCGTTCCGGTGCATCCGCTTGAGCGCGATGTCCAGGTGGAGCGTCGAGAGGCCGCGCACGACGAGCTCGTTCGTGGCGGCGACGCGCTCGGACTCGAGGCACGGGTCGGCGCCGGTGATCCGCTCGAGCTCGCGGGCGAGCTTCGTCTCGTCGCCCCGCGCCTTGGGCTGCACCGCGAGCCCCACCATGGGCTTCGGGAGCGGGAGGATACGCAGCTTCACCGGGCTCCCGGGCGCGTGCAGCGTGTCCCCGATCGCGAGGTTGTCCACCTTCGGCAGCGCCACGATGTCGCCGATGCCCGCCTGGGCGATCTCCGTCTTCGCCGAGCCCTGGAAGCGCGCCGGATGGCCGATCTTGACCAGCTCCTCGGTGCGGGCGATCACGGCGCTGTCGCCCGACCGGATGCTCCCGGAGAAGACGCGCAGGAAGGCGATGCGCCCCGCCTGCCGCTCGAACATGACCTTGAAGCAGACCGCCCGGAGCGGGCCGTCGGCGGTGCACGTGATCTTGTTGCCGTCGGCGTCCTCCATGACGCGGCCGACGGGCGAGGGGCCGAACTCCGCGATGAAATCGAGGAGCTCCGGGATTCCGATCCCCTTGTCCGCGACCGTGTGGAAGATCGGGACGAGCGTGCCCTTCCTGAGCGCGAGGGGGATCGCCCGGCGCAGGTCCTCGTCGCTGACCTCGCCGGCCTCGAGGTACTTCTCCATGAGGGCGTCGTCCGCCTCCACGGCCGCCTCGACGAACCCCTCCTTGAGCTCCTTGGCGGCGTCGCCGAAAACCGAGCGGATCCGCTTCACGGACGCCCCGAACGCGTCAGGCACCGTGACCGCCTTGCCGGCGGTCCCGCAGAGGTCGTCGAGCGCCTGGCCGAGCTTGCCGAGGTCGATGTTGTCCGAGTCGCACCGGTTGACGACGACAATCCGCGGGATTCCGCGGTCCCCCGCGGCGTGGAAGAGCCGGCGCGTGTTGAGGAGCACGCCGTCGTAGGCGTGGACGACAACGATGGCGCAGTCGGCGGCGTCGAGGCCGCGCAGCGCCTGCCCGACGAAGTCCGGGTAGCCCGGCGCGTCGGTGATGTTCAGATCCTTGCCCTTCCACGGCGCGTGGAGCAGCGCGGCGTCGATCGAGTGGCCGCGCTCCCGCTCGTCGTCCGTGAAGTCGGACACGGTGTTCTTGTCGCCGATCGTGCCCTGGCGGCTTACCACCTTGGCCGCGAACAGGATGGCCTCGGCGAGGGTGGTCTTCCCCGAACGGCCGTGTCCCACGAGTGCGATGTTCCTGGTGTCGTTGCCGGCCATGTCGAGGGGCCTCCTCCCCTAGGAGCCTGTGCTGCGACCGTCCCGGACCCCGGCGGGCCGGCGCGGCGCGCTGCCCCCGGAGCCCCCTAGCTGCGGGTCTCCGCCCCCGCGGCCCCGGTACCCTGGCGCCGCCCCGCCCGGCGGGAGGCCGGGAGGAGGCTTCACAGGCTCGAATTGCTGAATGGACAGAAGAGAGCGGACGATAACGCCGTGCCGGATCGCGGTCAAGGCCGCCCCCGGGGGAGAAACTCCCATGCATGGATTCGCCGCGGAAGGGGTAAACTCCGCCGATCCTTAGGGAAGGAGCCGGGCCCCCCCTCGGACGGGGACGCCCCTCCTTCCGCCAGGTGGGATCCGGCGTCACAGCCGGCGCTTCATGGACACGAGCTCCGCCGCATCGCTATCCGTCAGCAACCGGAAGACCCTGAGCCGGCTGCTCTTCTGCTTCCTCCCCCATAGCCCCCTCTTCGTCGCCACCCTGATCTCGAGCGGCATCTACGCCGGGGCGATGACGGCGCGGGTGGGCCTCCTCTACCCGATCATCCGGCTGGTCGGCCAGGAGGTGCCGGCGGACAAGATGGTGGAGGGCATGCCGGCCGAGTTCACGTTCGTCCGGACCGTGGCGGAAGCGGACAACAAGAACCCCGCCTTCGCGCGGATCAACAGGATCCTCGACCGGATGGACCGGTACTGGATCGACTTCTTCGGGTACGGCGGATCCCCGAAGGCCCAGGCGCGGTTCGGCACCCTCATGTCGATCCTCGTCCTCTACCTCGCCGTGACCTTTGCAGCGGCGATGTCGAACTTCCTGCAGCTCTACCTGCGGGCGCTCCTCGTGGTCCGGATCCTCGTCTCGCTCCGGGTCCGGCTCCTCCAGAACCTGCTCCAGCAGCCGCTCGCCTTCTACAACGAGCAGAAGCGCGGCGAGCTGATCAGCCGCATGGGCAACGACGTCCACGCGGCCACGACCTGCCTCAATACCCTCACGGGGCCGCTGATCCAGCAGCCCATGCTCATCCTCGTGCCGGTCGTCGCGCTCGTCGCGGTGGCCTGGTGGTCGGGGTTCCTCGTCGTGCTCTTCCTCGGGACGATCATGTACTCCCTCCGGAAGCAGACGCGGAAGATCCACCGCCGGGCCAAGGTGCGCCAGCGCACGGTCGCCCGCGTGACCGAGGCGATGGTGCAGATGTTCTCGGGCATCCGGGTCGTGAAGGCCTTCGGCCTCGAGAAGGTCAAGGTGGAGCAGTACACGAAGCGCAACCAGGAGTTCTCGCGCGACGCGATGGCCGCGGAGTCGTCGAAGGCGTGGACGCGCACCTGGATGGAGCTGCTCGTCAACCTGATCGTCGTGATGGCGCTCCTCGGCGCGATCCTCCTCGCCGGCCTCGGCGGCGAGCTCCCGTGGGGCACGATCGTCATCTTCATCGGCTTCACGGCGCAGATCTACCGGCCGAGCAAGCTCCTCGTCCACGCCTACACCGACCTCGTGGACGAGCTCGCCGGGACGGCGCGCGTCTTCGAGTTCATGGACCTGAAGCCGGGCATGCCCGACAAGCCGGGCGCGATCGCGCTGCGCGACGTCGTGGGGACGGTCCGGTTCGAGGACGTCTCCTTCTCGTACGGGAACAACGGGAGCGCGGTTCCCGTCCTCGACCACGTCAACCTCGAGGTTCCTGCCGGCCAGGTGGTGGCGCTCGTCGGCCACTCCGGCGCGGGCAAGTCGACGCTCGTGAACCTCGTGCCCCGCTTCTACGACCCGGTCGAGGGGCGGATCACGATCGACGGCACCGACATCCGCGAGTTCAAGCGGGAGACGCTGCTCCAGCACATCGCGATCGTCACGCAGGAGCCCTTCCTCTTCAACACGACGATCCGCGAGAACATCGCCTACGGGCGCCCGGGCGCGACGATCCACGAGATCATCGCCGCCGCGCAGGCGGCGCACATCCACGACTTCATCCTTACGCTGCCGCAGGGGTACGACACGGTCGTCGGCGAGCGCGGCGCGAACCTCTCGGGCGGCCAGGGCCAGCGGTTGACGGTCGCCCGCGCGATCATCCGCGACCCGAAGATCCTGATCCTCGACGAGGCGACGAGCAGCCTCGACACCGAGAGCGAGAAGGCGGTCCAGGAGGCGCTCCAGAACCTCATGAAGGGCCGCACGACGCTCGTGATCGCCCACCGCCTCCCGACCGTCCAGCACGCGGACAAGATCTGCGTGATGCAGGACGGTCGGATCGCGGAGATGGGCACCCACCGCCAGCTCCTCCAGAGCGACACGCTCTACCGGCGGCTCTACAAGCTCCAGTTCGCGCGCGAGTAGCCGGCGGAGGCAGGGGGGGTCCGGGGGCGGCGGCCGCGAAGCGCCCGCCTTTGCGGCATGCGTGCCGCACGAGGCGTCCCGAACCCGTTGCCCTGCAACAGGTTGCGGCCACACACACCCGGAAAAGATGCGGCCTACGGGAGGGGGTAGGTCGTGGTGCCGGTCTCGGACTCGAGCACGAGCCGGAGCTTTGTCGCGCCTTCCGGGACCACGCCCTTGAGCTCGACGACCGTGGCGTACCCGTCGTCCTCGACCGATGCGTCGCCGCCGCGCCGGCAATCCGTCTCGACGGCGGCGTGGCGGTCCTCGCCCCCCTGCTCGTAGACGAGCGCGGCGCGGGAGACGCTGCCGCGGAGCG
>JAKLKT010000231.1 GCA_023150495.1 Planctomycetota bacterium | reverse complement strand
GGCCGCCGCGGTCGCGGGCGCGGCCGACCCGGCCGACCGTCTCGCGGCGTGGCTGCTCGCCCAGGCCGAGGTCAGGGGCGCGGGGTAGCCCGATGGACGCCGGCGCCCTCCTCCTCTCGGCGGCGACGCTCGGCGCGATCGGCCTCTTCTTCGGCGGCCTGATCGCGGTCGCGCAAAAGCGGCTGCACGTGTGGGAGGACCCTCGGATCGACGGGACCGTGAACCTCCTGCCGGGGACGAACTGCGGCGGCTGCGGGTTCCCCGGCTGCCGCGCGTTCGCGGAGGCGCTCGTCGGCGGCAGGACGCAGCCGGCGGGCTGCACGAACATGGGGAAGGAGCAGGTCGGCGCGGTCGCCGCGTATCTCGGCGTCGAGGCGGGCGAGGCGAAGAAGCGCGTCGCGCGGCTCCTCTGCGCGGGCGGCACGCACGTCGCGATCCAGCGGGCGACGTACAGGGGTCTTGCGACGTGCGCCGCCGCGAAGGCCGTGGCGAGCGGCGGCAAGGGCTGCTCGTGGGGCTGCCTCGGGCTCGCGGACTGCGAGCGGGCGTGCGCCTTGGGCGCGATCCGGATGAACCGGTTCGGCCTGCCGGTGGTCGAGCCCGCGAAGTGCACCGCGTGCAACGACTGCGTGGAGGCCTGCCCGCAGGACCTCTTCGCGCTGATGCCGATCGACTGGAAGCTCATCGTCCAGTGCAAGAGCGCGCTCGAGGGCGAGCCCGCCGAGGCGCTCTGCAAGTTCGCCTGCACGGCGTGCGGGAAGTGCGTCCTCGACGCGGCGCCCGGCCTCATCGCGATCCGGGACGGCCTCGCCGTCGTGGACTATTCGAGGATCGGGAGCGCGGCACCGGCGGCGACCGCCCGGTGCCCGACGGGCGCGATCACGTGGGTCGAGGGACGGCAGGTCCTCGACCGCGAACCGGTCGCGGGGAGCGTCTTGGCATGAGGAAGGCGAGGAACGAGCCCGTCGCGAGGTACCCGGGCGTGCGCACCTGCACGGACGGCAGCCACGCCATCGTCGCGATGGAGACCGCCGCGAGCGAGGCGGCGGGCGCCTACCCGATCACGCCCGCGACCCAGATGGGCGAGGGCTTCGCGGCCGCCCACGCGGCCGGCAAGCCGAACGTCAACGGCCGCCGTCTCATCTTCTTCGAGCCCGAGGGCGAGCACGCCGCCGCCGCCGTCACCGCGGGCATGAGCCTCGTCGGGCTGCGCTCCGCGAACTTCTCCTGCGGGCAGGGCGTCGCCTACATGCACGAGTCGCTCTACGCGGCCGTCGGCAAGCGCCTCACCTACGTGCTCAACATGGCCTGCCGCGCGATGACGAAGCAGGCCCTGAACGTCCACGCCGGCCACGACGACTACCACGCCGTCGACGACACCGGCTTCTTCCAGCTCTTCGCGAAGGACGTGCAGGAGTCCGCCGACCTGAACCTCATCGCGCACCGGATCGCGGAGCTGTCGCTCAATCCCGGCATCTGCGCGCAGGACGGCTTCCTCACGAGCCACGTCATCGAGACCGTGATGCTCCCCGAGCGCGAGCTCGTGAGGGAGTACCTCGGCGACCCGGCCGACCGGATCGAGACGCCGACGCCCGCGCAGCGGCTCGTCTTCGGCGACACGCGGCGGCGCATCCCGGAGCTCTTCGATCTCGACTACCCCGCGATGCTCGGCGTCGTCCAGAACCAGGACGCCTACGCGCAGGGCGTCGCGGCGCAGCGGCCCTTCTACTTCGACCACATCGTCGAGCTGGCCGAGCGGGCCTTCCGCGAGTACGCCGCGCTCACCGGCCGCCGCTACGCGCGCGCCGACGGCTACCTGCTCGAGGACGCGGAGTACGTGATCGCCGGGCAGGGCTCGGTCGTCTCGAACGCGGAGGCGGTCGCCGACCACCTGCGCCGGACGCGGAAGCTGCGCGTCGGCGTGCTCAACGTCCGGATGTTCCGGCCGTTCCCCGCGGACCTCGTCGCGGGGCTGCTCAAGGGCAAGAAGGCCGTCGCCGTGCTCGAGCGGGTGGACCAGCCGCTCGCCGCCGACCCGCCGCTCCTGCGCGAGATCCGCGCCGCGATGGGCAAGGCGCTCGAGAACGGACGCGCGCGGAAGGGGACGCCGCACGCGGGGATCCCCGGCTGCGTCGCGGACGACATCCCGGATTTCTTCTCCGGCTGCTTCGGCCTCGGCAGCCGCGACCTCCAGCCGGGCGACCTCGTCGCGGCTGTCGAGAACATGCTCGACGGCGGCGCGCGCCGCCGCCACTTCTACCTGGGCGTCGAGTTCGTGCGGAAGAGCACGAGGATCCCGAAGCTCCAGATCTGGCAGGAGAAGCTGCTCGAGGGCTACCCGAAGCTCCCGGAGCTCTCGCTCGCGTCGGCGGGGGACCTCGACCTCCTCCCCGAGGGCGCGTTCTCCTTCCGGATCCATTCGGTGGGGGGCTGGGGGGCCATCACGATGGGGAAGAACCTCGCCGTGACGGCGGCCGACCTCCTCGGGCTCCACGTGAAGGCGAACCCCAGGTACGGCTCCGAGAAGAAGGGGCAGCCGACGACCTTCTACGCCACGATCGCCAAGGAGCCCATCCGGCTCAACGGCGAGGTGAAGCACGTCGACGTCGTCCTCTCCCCGGACCCCAACGTCTTCCTCCACAGCAACCCGCTCGCGGGCCTGCGCGAGGGGGGCGTGCTCGTCATCCAGAACGAGCGCGCGCCGGGGGAGTTCTGGGCGTCGCTCCCCGCCTTCATGCAGCGCGAGATCGTCGCGCGGAAGCTCCAGGTGTTCTCGATCGACGCGTTCAGGATCGCGACCGAGGAGGCGACGGACCCGGAGCTGCGCTACCGCATGCAGGGCACGTCGTTCCTCGGCGCCTTCTTCCGCGCGGCACCTCTCGCGGCGAGGCACGGGCTCGAGGAAGGGAAGCTCTTCGAGGGCATCCGCGCGCAGGTCGAGAAGAGCTGGGGCCACCTCGGCCCCCGCGTGATCGAGGACAACCTGCGCGTGATCCGCCGCGGCTACGACGAGGTGAAGCGCCTCGAGCCGGGCCCCGTCCGCGACGCCGCGGCCGATGCCGCCGCGAACCCCGTGATGCCGGCCTCCCTCGACGTGGCGGGCGCCGCGGGCGGCATCGGCAACCCGGGCCGCTTCTGGGAGCAGGTCTGCCACGTGTACAAGACGGGCGGCGACGGGATCGCCGACCCCTTCGCCGCGCTCTCCGCGATCCCGGCGGCGACGAGCACGATCCGCGACATGACGCTCGTGCGGCGCGAGGTCCCGGACTTCATCGCGTCGAAGTGCACGGGCTGCGGGCAGTGCTGGACGCAGTGCCCGGACAGCGCGATCCCCGGCGTCGTGAACTCGATCGAGGAGATCCTCGACGCCGCGATCCGCACGGCCGCGAACGGGAGGAGCCTCGACCGCGCGCGCCAGGCGTCGAAGCACGTCGCGCGCGAGGCGCAGCGGCTGCTGCGGAGCGCCCCGTTCGCCGGCTTCCCCGCGACGCTCAAGGCGGCCTACGAGACCGTGGCCGGGAAGCTCGCGCCGGAGCCGCAGGGCCGCGCGGAGCTCGACGGGGAGTTCGCCGTCGTCGCGTCGGCCGTCGCCGAGTTCCCGCTCGCGAAGACCGCGCCCTTCTTCGACCTCCCGGAAGGGAAGGAGAAGGGGACGGGCGGGCTCCTCTCGGTCACGGTCAACCCCGAGGCGTGCAAGGGGTGCAACATCTGCGTCGCGGTCTGTCCCGACGGCGCGCTCGTCACCGTGAAGCAGACCGACGGCGTCGTCGAGGGCCTGCGCCGCAACTGGAAGCTCTGGAAGAACCTGCCCGACACGGCCGACCGCTACATCAACATCGCGAGCCTCGAGGAGGGGATCGGCGTGCTGCCGTCGCTCCTCCTCAAGAAGGAGAACTACCTCTCGATGGTGGGCGGCGACGGCGCCTGCATGGGATGCGGGGAGAAGACGGGGATCCATCTCGTCCTGTCGGCCGTCCACGCGCTCGTCCTGCCGCGCGTCCGCGAGCACGTGAGGAAGCTCGACGACCTGATCGCGCGGCTCGACGCGAAGGCGCGGCAGATCCTCGCGTCGGACGCGGACCTCGGCCACCTGGAGGCCGCGGGCGGGAAGGCCGTGGACATCCGGCTCGACCCGGCGAAGAAGCAGGTCGTCGAGCGGATCCAGCGCACGCTCAAGGAGCTGAAGGACCTGCGGTGGCGCTACGTCGAGGGGCCCGGGGGCAAGGGCCGCGCCGTGACGGCGTTCGCGAACGCGACCGGCTGCTCCTCGGTCTGGGGCAGCACGTACCCCTACAACCCGTATCCGTTCCCGTGGGTGAGCCACCTCTTCCAGGACGCGCCCTCGCTCGCGATCGGCCTCTTCGAGGGGCACATGCGCAAGATGGCGGACGGCTTCATCGCCGTGCGCCGCGCGCAGCTCGAGCTCGAGGACGCGTACGACGCGAAGACCCACGAGCCCTTCTTCGCGAGGTTCGACTGGCAGCAGTTCACCGCGGAGGAGTTCGCGCTCTGCCCGCCGATCTTCGCGGTCGGCGGCGACGGCGCGATGATGGACATCGGCTTCCAGAACCTCTCGCGCATGCTCGCGTCCGGCAAGCCGATCCGCGTGATCGTCCTCGACACGCAGGTCTACTCCAACACCGGCGGCCAGGCGAGCACCGGCACCTACATGGCGCAGGACTCCGCGATGGCCCCGTTCGGGAAGGAGCACCACGGCAAGGAGGAGACGCGGAAGGAGCTCGCGCTCCTCGCGATCGCCCACCGGAACAGCTACGTGCTCCAGTCCTCGCAGGCCAACGCGTCGCACCTCCTCGCGGGCGTGTTGCGCGGCCTCCAGGTGAGGCGGCCCTCGCTCTTCCTCCTCCACTGCCCGTGCCCGCCGGAGCACGGCCTCGCCGACGAGGGTGCGGCGCGCGCGGCGCGCCTCACGCTCGAGAGCCGCGCGTTCCCGCTGCTCCGGTACGACCCGGACGCGGGGACGACGCTCGCCGAGTGCATCGACCTCGACGGGAACCCGGCGCCCGACGACCCGTGGCCGACCTACGAGCTGACGTACACGGACGACGCGGGCTCGAAGCGGACGATGACGCTCCCGGTGACGATCGGCGACTGGGCGGCGAGCGAGGGGCGCTTCAAGAAGCACTTCCGCCCGCTCCCGCCGGACCGCGCCGCGGACGCGGTGCGCTTCGACGAGTACCTGAAGCTACCGCCCGCGGAGCGCGACGGGAAGACGCCCTTCCTGACGATGCTCGGCGCGGACGGCCGCCTCGAACGCCTCGAGGCGAGCCCGGACGTCGCGCGCCTCGCGGAGGAGCGGCTCGCGTTCTGGTCGCTGCTGCGCCAGATGGCCGGCATCGAGCTCGCCCCCTCGGTCCACGAGGCGGCGAAACGGGATGCCGAGGCGGACCTCGCGCGGCGGACGGCGGAGCTCAAGGCCGAGTACGAGGCGAAGGTCGCGCGCGCCCAGGCGGACGTGGCGCGGAAGCTCGCCACGGGCCTCCTCAGGGCGGGCAGGGACAAGCGCGTGGAGGAGATCCTCGCGGCGGCGGCGGGCATGACGGTGCCCGTCGCGGTCGCGCCGGCGCCGCCGAAGGCGGAAAGGGGGGAGGCCCCGGAACCCCCCCCGATCGAGAAGCCGAAGGCGGAAGAGAAGGAAGGGGACCTCGCGAT
>JAKLKT010000230.1 GCA_023150495.1 Planctomycetota bacterium | reverse complement strand
GGCCGCCGGCAGCGCCGCCTCGTCGCGGCGGCGCGGGCCCACGGACGCGATCGCGAGCGGGGAGAGCGACCGCGGCAGCGCGGTCGCCGGGGTGTCGTCCTCGAGCAGCCGCTCCAGCGCGGAGCGCAGGCCCTCGGGGTAGCGCGTCAGCTCGACCGCGGTCGCGTCCGCCTGGAACTCCCGGTTGCGCGAGATCGCGAGCCGGAGCATCCAGAAGAGGAACGGGAACGCGCACCCGACGAGGAGGATCGCGGGCCCCGCGATGAGCCCGACGGGCGTGAGCGTCAGGAGGCCGGAGAGCTTCCTCGGCCGCGGCTTCTCGTCCCCCGCGAGCTTCCAGAGCTCCCACACCGCGAGGCCGAGCGCGATCCACGGCAGGTTGCGCGCGAGGAGGACGAAGATCGCGACGAGCCCGAGCGACACCGCGAGCGAGAAGGCGAGCAGCAGGACCGCGGCAAGGGGGATCACGATGAGCGCGGCGGCCATCGCGCCGGCCGACGGGTTCGCGCCCCAGCGGAGCCCCGGCAGCCGGATCCGCCGGAGCCTGTCGTGGAACGGGATCGCGGCGTCGGGCGAGCCGCTCTCGCGCGACGCGCGCCAGATCGCGGCGAGCGGGCCGAGCGCGAAGCCGGCGGTCATGCCGAAGACGCGCGAGAGCCCGAAGAGCGCGGTCATGAGCAGCGTGTCGCCGTTCCGGATGTGCGCGGTCTCGTGCGCGAGCACGCCCTGGAGCTCGTCGCGGTCGAGCCGCTCGAGGAGCCCGCGCGTGACGACGATCGCGCTCCTGTCGCGCGCGCCGCACGCGAACGCGTTGAGCGAGGGATCCTCGACGACATGGAGCCGGGGCGCCGGGATGCCCGCGGCGATCGCCATCTCCTCGGCTGCGTTCTGCAGCCGGAGCTCCGCGAGCGGCCGCGCGCCGACGAGGCCGAGGAGGAGGAGGTCGCCGCGCGCGCGCATGCGCACGTATTGCACCCAGACGAGGAGCATGAGCGCGCCCGCGACGTGGTTCGGGTAGTAGAGATACCAGGGGGGCCGGGGGGCGGCCTCGTCGTGCCGATAGGCCCGCTCCGGCTCGACGGTGAAGAGGAGCGCGTTGCCGACCATCCGCCCCGCGATCGCGGAGAGCGCGAGCGCACCGAGGAGCAGCAGCCGCAGCCGCAGCCGGTTGCGGGCGATCTCCCGACGGAACCCCACGAGTCCCCATCGGAATCCACTGGCGGAGCCTTGAGCAGCGCGCTGCCCCCGGAGACGCCCGGACTCGCCATGGCGTAGAATCGGCGACCGCCCATGTGGAAGCGCGTCCTCCTGGTCGGAGCCGCGTTCGCGGCGGGGCTCGGAGTCGGCTATGTGTCGCAGCCTGCGCCGGACGGCGGTCGCGCGGACCGCCCGGTTGCGGCACCGGCCGGGGGCCGGGAGCGTGACATGCCGGAGCGGAGCCTGCACGAGCAGCTCCTCTCCCTGCCGACGCCGGAGACGCCGGTGGGCGACGGCGTGATCCGCGGCTACGTGCGCGACGACCATGGCGCGCCGCTCGAGGGTGCGCTCATCGTGGCCTCGCTCGTGCTCGAGAGGTCGCCCCACAAGTCGCGCAAGGGGGGCGCCGCACCCGAGGACCGCGACCTCGAGCAAATGGTCCGGGCGATCGTGTGGGAAGAGCTCGGGCAGCGGCAATCCCGGCGGACCGCGCGCACCCGCGCCGACGGATCCTACGAGCTGACGGGCATGGCCGACACGAAGTGGCAGCTGCGGGCCTACAAGGAAGGCTTTGACCTGCAGCCGCAGGGCAGCAGCGCCTACAACGTCGAGCCGGGCGCGATCGTGGATTTCGCCGGCGGATCCCTCGTCCGGATCGACGTGGACGTGCTGCTGCCGGACGGCAGCCGGCCGACGCGCGCGGACATCCGCGCGGACTCGCGGCAGGGCAACACGAGCTCGGCTGCGTTCGAACCGTGGCTCCCGGGACAGCCCTGGATCGAGCTCAAACCGAACACCTACGAGCTCACGGCCGAGATCCGGGGTGCGGAGGAGCACATGAAGTCGCGGCCGCAGGCCGTGAAGGCGGAGCCGGGGGCGACGCCGACCGTAGTGCTGCGGCTCGAGAGCCGGCCGGCGCTCCGCATCCGCGTCATCCCGCCCGATGGGATACGGCTGAGGGACTGGGCCGTCTGGGCGCTGCGGTTCCTGGGCGAAGTGCCGCCGGATCCGGCCCGCCTCCGCGAGGAGGGGAGGGAAGGCGGGGCGCACGGCACCCCCGAGCACGGCATCGTCTGGGATGACATCGAGGCGGGCGCCTACCTCGTCGGTGCCGCGTACTCAAGCAACTCACCTATCGTGGTCAGCGAAGTCGTCCACGTAGGCCAGGGGCGCGCGGCCGTCGATCTCCGCTTCCCCACGCTCGACGCGAAGGACTTCGTCGCGGTTCGGGTCCGGGACCCCGACGGCGCCATCCCGCGAGACGTGGGGTTCTTCCTCGGATCCTCGCCGAAGGCCATGGGAACGCCGGCGGTCCTCGAGAGGACGGACGGCGCGTTCCTCCTCCACCGCGGGGACCCGGGCGATGATGACGCGGGGCGATCCGGCTCCCTCTGGGTGAGGGCCGACAGCCGGTCGCTCGGCAGCATCGACCAGGAGTGCGAGCCGGGGGCGCAGGAGGTCGCCCTGACGTTCGAACGCCCTGGTCTCGTGGACGTCGAGATCGTCGACTACGGCAGGAGCCCTCACGCCGGCTGGCTGGTGCTCGCGATCGGACCGCGCGGGCAGAGCGCATATCGCCAGAGTCAGGCGAAGCCGGGCCCGGAAGGGAAGTGCCGGCTCGGGCCGACGCAGCCCGGCGCTTTCGAGATCGTCGTGCATGCGCTCGTGGACGCGAACACGGCGTGGCCCGCCGTGACGTTGCCGATCGACGTGCGCTCGGGCGGGCAGACGAGGCTCATCGACGTGCCGACCCTCCACACGGTGACGATACGGTGGCCCGGCAAGGCCGCCGGCCGCTCGTTCAGCCTGCACCACAAGTCGCGACTCGCGTCCTGGATCACGCGGCAGGTCAAGGACGAGGTGACGACGATCGAGCGCGTCCCGCCCGGCCCGTACGAGCTGCGTCCGTTCGGCGGCGGCAAGCAGGCGATCGAGTTCGAGGTCCCCCAGCGAACCGAGATCACGATCGAGTAGGCGCGTCACTCCTCCTGCATCCGGCGGATCGCGCGGCTGAGCTTCTTGTTGCGCTGCTTCTCGGCGAGGGCCGCGCGCACGTTGGTCTTCCGCGTCTGGAAGGAGATCTCGCGGCGGAGGTGCTGGTAGGCCTCGAGACGCTCCTCCGCGAGCTTCCCCTCCTCCACGGCGCCCTTCACCCCGCAGCCCGGCTCGTTGCCGTGCGAGCAGTCGCGGAACCTGCACGCCCGCGCCAGCTCCTCGATGTCGCTGAACGCCGCATCTAGGCCGTCCTCCGCCTCAACGAACCCGAGCTCCCTGAGCCCGGGCGTGTCCACGAGGAGCGCGCCGCCAGGGATCACGAAGAGCTCGCGGTGGCGTGTCGTGTGCCGGCCGGTGTCGTCCGACGTCCGGATCTGCTGCACCGCCATCCGCTCCTCGCCGAGCAGCCGGTTCGCGAGCGTGGACTTGCCGACGCCCGACGAGCCGACGAGGGCGACGGTCGTCCGCGGCGCGAGGAAGGGCTGCAGCGCGGCCACGTCGCCCGCGAGCGCGCTGACGGCGACCACGGGGACGCCGCACGTCACCGTCTCCGTCTCCGCGACGCTCGCCCTCAGATCCTCGCAGAGGTCCGCCTTGCTGAGCACGACGACCGGCTTCGCGCCGCCCTCCCACGCGAAGGCGAGATAGCGCTCGAGCCGCCGCGGCGAGAAGTCGCGGTTGAGCGACGTGAGCACGAACACGGTGTCGACGTTGCTGGCGATCACCTGCGGCGCCGCCGCGCGCTCCTCGCTCTTGCGGCCGACCGAATGCCGGCGCGTGAGCGCGCCCTTGCGCGGGAGGAGCGCGCGAATCGCCCCCTCCGCGTACACCACCCAATCGCCGACGGACGGCGTCACGAGATTGTGGAAGAGGCGTCCGGCCGCCTCTGCGCGCACTTCGCCCTGCGCGGTGAGGATCCGATAGCCGTCGCGATGCTGCGCGCACACGCGCGCGGGTTCGCCGAGTTCGCGGAACGGGGCGTAGTGCGCCTCGAACGAGGCGGACCAGCCGAGGTCTTCGAGTGAAAACACTGGAGTATCTCCTGGGACGGGAAGCACGGGCGCGCCCGGATTCGGGGGGGCGCTGGGGGCCGGCCTGGGCGGGCCTAGCCGCGGAAAGCGGAGGCGCGCGGGGCCGCAGCGGCAGTGATCACAATGGCCATTTCGACGCCTCCTTTCTTTCCTCCGTCGCGGAGGTACTCCAAGCATCGCCTCCTTTCCCCGGATGTCAAGGCCGAACGTCACTGCGACGTGGGATCCTCCCGGCCATGACATCGCATCGGATCGCGCTCCTCCTCGTCGCCGCGGTGGCCGCGGCGGAGGACATCCCCGAGGCGCTCCAGGCCGCGGCGGGGAAGCTCGGCGTCGAGTTCCGGGCGGTGTCGCCGGGCGTCTTCGCGGCGGCGCTCGCGAGCGGGCTCGGAACGTGCGACCGGATCGACCTCGAGGCGCGCGTCGGCGAGGGCGGCGCGGCAGAGGTCGTCGCCTATCCGAGGATCAGGGGACAGCGGCTCGACCCGCGCAGGACCGCGGATCGCGACCGGCTACTCGCGAAGCTCGGCGAGGAGTGCAAGGGCATCGCGCCGCTCAAGTGGGCCGTGGACGCGGAGCTCCCGGTCCGCGCCGCGTGGGCCGGGACGCTCGACGGGATCGAGGCCGCGCTGCTCGCGGCGCCCGCGATCGACAAGGAGGTCGCGGCGCTTCTGCCGGCGCTCGAGCCGGCGCTCTCCGACGCGGACGTGAACGCGAAGCTCGCCGAGGCGTCCGGCGCGGACGAGGCGAAGCGCAACGGGATCCTCGCGAGCGTCGTCGCCTACCTGCCGGAGCTCGCGCCGGCGGAGCCGGGGCACGCGACGTTCGTCCCGGTCACGATGAACCGCAGGGGCGTCGCGTTCGACGCGTTCCGTTTCCGCGTGCCGGGGAAGGAGGGCGAGCGGCGCCTCGTCTGGGCCTTCGCGGTCCCGACCGGAACGGTGAAGGGCTGGTTCATCGCGCCCGTCGCGGGCGACGCGCAGAAGTTCGTGCGGTTCCACAGGGGCGGGAGCTACGAGGGCATGCCCGACGGCCACGCGTCGGTCCTCCAGCGGTCGGAGACGCCGCTCCGCGCGGGCGCGGAGTACATCCTCTGGTTCCAGTTCAAGGTGGAGACGCCGGTGGACATGTGCTTCGCGCTCTCCTGCGTACCGTACGACAAGTCGGAGCGGGACGCGCAGGCGGCGGTCGAGAAGGCGCTCGGCCTCAAGCCGCGCTGAGCGGGATCGGGGGGGGCGCGGGGGGACCGGCTTCCGCGACGGCGCGCGCGGGGAGACAATGCGCCCGTGCGCGACATGCCCGACGTCTTCTGGGCGTTGAGCTGGGCGGTCCTCGGCCTCGTCCTCGCGGCCTGCGCCGCGCGGCGCGCGTGGCTGCAGCAGCGCCTCGCGAAGGCGGAGCTCGCCGCCGTGCGCCGCTACGGCGAGCTGCGCGAGGGCGAGTACGCGTCGATCGAGGG
>JAKLKT010000229.1 GCA_023150495.1 Planctomycetota bacterium | reverse complement strand
ACGCCGCCGCCGGGCTCGCCCGCGGAAGCCCTGACGTAGCCGGGCCTGTCCGCCGAAGCCTCGGCGTAGGCGGGCCCCCGGAGCCCCCCCGGATCTACCTCGCGGAGCGCTCGCCGCGCAGCGCGGCCGCGATCACCTGCGAGAGGTCCGCCGCGCGGTAGGGCTTCTGCGCGAACCCGATCGCGCCCTCGTCGAGGATCGTCTGGGCCGCCTCGTTGAGCCCGAAGCCGGTCGACAGCACGACCTTGACGCCGGGGTTCACCTCGCGGAGCGCCTTCAGCGTCTCGCGGCCGCCCATCTTCGGCATCACCATGTCGAGGAGGACGAGATCGATGCGGTCGCCGAAGTGGCGGTAGTAGAGCACCGCCTCCTCGCCGTCCGCGAGCGCGACCACCTCGTACCCGAGGTGGCGGAGCATCGCCGCCGCGGCGGTCCGCACGACCTCCTCGTCGTCGACGACGAGGATCCGGCCGGTGCCCTTGACGACCTCCGTCGCCGGCGCGGGCGGGGGCGTCGCGGCGACCGCCTCCTCGTCCACGGGCAGGTAGACGTTGAAGGTCGTGCCCCTGCCGACCTCGCTGTAGACGCCGATGCTCCCGCCGTGGTTCTTCACGATCCCCCACGTCATCGACAGGCCGAGGCCCGTCCCCTCGCCGCGCGGCTTCGTCGTGAAGAAGGGCTCGAAGATGCGCGCCTGCACGTCGCGGGGCATCCCGCAACCGTTGTCGGTCACGCTCACGAGAACGCACGGTCCCGGCTTCATCCCGGGGTGGCGCGCGCAGCTGTCCCGGTCCATCACGATCGTGCGCGTGGCGACGACGATCTCGCCCTCCTTCCGCCCCGCGAGGGCGTCGCGGGCGTTGATCGCGAGGTTCATGAGCGACTGCTCGATCTGGGAGGGGTCGCCGCGCACGGTGGGGGGGTTCGCCTCGAGGCGGGTCAGGAGGCGGATCTCGCCGCCGAGCGAGCGGCTCACGAGGTGCGCCACCTGGCCCACGATCTCGTTGACGTCGACGGGGACGTTCCGGTTCTTGCCGCGCCGCGCGAAGCCGAGGAGCTCCTTCGTGAGATGCGCGCAGCGTTCCGCGCTCCCCTCGATCACCTTCGCCATCTTGCCCATCTCGCCGTCGGGCGCCATCGTGGCGATCAGGTTCGCGTAGCCGAGGATGCCGGTGAGCAGGTTGTTGAAGTCGTGCGCGATGCCGCCGGCGAGCGTCCCGATCGCCTCCATCTTCTGCGCCTGGCGGAGCGCGTCCTCGAGCTCCTCCTCGGAGGTCACGTCCTGCTCCACGCCGACGTAGTAGCGGACGCCTTCGGAGTCGTCGCGCACCGGCGACACCGTGCCTTCGCTCACGTACGGGCGGCCGTCCTTCCGCCGGCGCCGCATGCGGCCGCGCCAGCTCGAGCCCCTGGCGACGCTCGCGAGCACGTCCCGCCACTGCGACTCGTCCTCGCCGGCGAGGATGTCGATCGACGCGCCGATGGCCTCCTCGCGCGTGTAGCCGGTGATGTGCTCGAACGCGGGGTTCACGTAGCGGATGCGGCCGTCGATCCCCGCGACGACGATCATCTCGCCCGCCTGCTGCACCGCGGCGGCGAGCAGCGCACGCTCCTTGCCCGCGCGGCGCTGCGCGCCGATGTCGCGCGCCACGCAGAGGATCACGTCGCCGTCGTCGAGGGGCACGAGGCTGTCCGTGACCTCGACCTCGAGCCGGCGGCCGTCCGGCACGAGGAACGCCGTCTCGTAGCGACGCGGCCCGCGCGAGTCGAGCCGCCCGATCCGCGCGGCGAACTCGGGGCGGACGTCGGGGGCGACGAGCGTGCGGACGTCGGACCCCACGAGCGCCACGCTGCCCCGCTCGAGCGCCGCGGCGGCGGCGGGGTTCGCCTGGAGGACCCGGCCGTCGCGTCCGTAGACGAGGAGGATCTCCGGGAACGCGCGGAACATGGCGCGCAGCCGTCGCTCCGCGCTGCGGAGCATCATGGTCCGCTCCTCGAGGAGCTCCTCGACCCGCAGCAGCGCCCGCTGCCGGCGCGCGCGCTCCCCGACCGTCACCAGCAGCTCCGGCTCGTACTCCTCCCGGATGTACGCGTCGGCGCCGAGCCGCGTGAGCTCGAGCGCGCGCCGCGGGTCGTGATCGGACGCGGTCACGAGGACGACCGCGGCTCCGCCGGGGCGCTTCACCTGGGGGAGCAGCTCGGCGGCCAGCCCCGTGTCGGCGACGACGATGCCCGGGTCCTCCCTGCGGAACGTCTCGAGCGCGTCCGCCGCCGTCCCGGCGACGTGCACGCCGTAGCCGTGGGCGAGGAACGAGCTCGCGAGGCGCGCCGCGCGGCCGGAGTCCGGCTGCACGAGGAGGACCGAGGGGGCGAGCGGCGGCGCCTCCCCGTCGAGCATGCCCGCGACCGTCCGGATGAGCGCGGCCGGCTGGTAGGGGGCGGGCAGGAACGCGTTGGCGCCGAGCTCCTTCGTGATGTGGTCCGCGTCCTCGCCCGAGAACGTGGCGGAGAGGACGAGGATCGGGAGGCGGTTGAACTCCGGGTACGCGGGGGACCGGAGAAGCCGGCAGAGGCGCCAGCCGTCGATCTCCGGCATGTGCAGGTCGGTGACGACGCCCTCGATGCCCGCATGCTGCTCGAGGAGCCGCAGCGCCTGCGCGGCGCCGGTCGCGGGGAGGACGCGGTAGCCCTGCCGCTCGAGAAGGGCGCACGCGAGCCGCAGCTGCGTCGGCTCGTCGTTGACGACGACCAGCGCCCCCCGCGTGCTCGTCACGCGTCCTCGTGCGCCGTCGCGCAGGTCTTCGCGAGGCATTCGTCGCAGAGGCCGTGGCTGAACTCGACGTCGGCGTGCTCCTCGAGGTAGCTCTCGAGCCGCTCCCACACCTGCTCCTCGTTGCGGATCCGCTTGCAGTGCATGCAGATCGGGAGGAGCCCCTGGAGGGTGCGCACGTGGCGGAGGGCGGCGTCGAGGTCCGCGATGCGGCGGCGGAGCGCCCGCTCGAGCGCTACGGTGCGGACGCCGACCCGCAGGCGCGCGCGCAGCTCCTCCTGCCGGAAGGGCTTCCGCAGGTAGTCGTCCGCGCCCGCGTCCAGCGCGGTGACGAGGTCCTCGACGCCCGAACGCGCCGTGCAGACGATCACGTAGAGCGACCGGCCCGGCAGCTCGTTCCGGATGCGGTGGATGAGGTCGACGCCGTCCACCTCGGGCATCATCCAGTCGAGGACGGCCATCTCGACGTCCGGCTGCTGCTGCAGCTGCACCCAGGCCTCGGCGCCGTCGCGGGCGCCGACGACCTCGAAGCCCCACTTGTCGAGGTGGACCTCCATGAGGCGGCGGGAGACGGCTTCGTCTTCGGCGAGAAGGACCTTCATGACGTTTCACCCCCTGCGTCCGCCCCGGCCAAGGCCGGCGGCCCGGACGCGATCCGATCCAACAGCGAGAGGAGATCCGGGCGGCGGACGGGCTTCGACAGGTAGTCGTCCATGCCCGCGTCGAGGCACCGCTCCCGGTATCCCTGCATGGCGTGTGCGGTGAGCGCGACGACGAAGCACTTCCGGCCGTCGCGCCGCTCGATCTCGCGGATCCCGGCGGTCGCCTCGAAGCCGCTCATCACGGGCATCTGGACGTCCATGAGCACGAGGTCGAACCGCTCCCGGGCGTACGCCTCGACGGCCGCCTTCCCGTCGGCCACGACCACGCAGGTGTGGCCGAGCCGCTCGAGCAGGCGCTGGGCGAGGCGCTGGTTGACCGGCGTGTCCTCGGCGACGAGGACGTGGAGGGCGCGCGTCGCGGGGGGCAGCTCGGGCGGGGCCTGCTGGGCCCCCGGAGCCCCCTCCCTTCCGATCGCCTGGAGCAGCACGTCGCGGAGCTCCTCCTCGCGCACCGGCTTCAGGAGCGCGCCCGCGGCGTCGCTCTCGCGGCACTTGCGCAGGTCCTCCTGCTGATCCGCGGTCTCGACGAGGAACACGATACGCGGCGGCGACGCGGCGGCCGCGCGGATCCCCTCCGCGAGCTCGAAGCCGCTCATCGCCCCCGTCCGGGCGTCGAGGAGGACGATGTCGAACGCCGACGCCGCGACGGCTGCCGCCGCGTCCTCGGGCGGAACCGCCTCGGCGCGCGCGCCCCAGGTCCCGAGCGTGCGCGCGAGCACCTGCCGGCACGTGTCGTTGTCGTCCGCGACGAGCACGGAGAGACCCTCGAAGCGCTGCGCGGGGGCGGTCGCCGCCTCGCCCCTGCCGAAGCGGGCCGTGAAGTAGAACGTCGAGCCCTCGCCGGGCTCGCTCTCGACCCAGAGACGGCCGCGCATCATCTTCACGAGCTGCGACGAGATCGCGAGGCCGAGCCCCGTCCCCCCGTACCGGCGGGTCGTCGACCCGTCGGCCTGCACGAACGCGCCGAAGATGTGGCGACGCTTGTCCTTCGGGATGCCGATGCCGGTGTCGCGCACGGCGAAGAGGAGGCAGACCTCCGGCCCGGGCACCTCGGCGACGCGCACCGCCACCGCGATCTCGCCCTTCTCGGTGAACTTGATCGCGTTGCCGACGAGGTTCAGGATGATCTGCCGGATGCGGTGGGGGTCGCCCGCGAGGCCGTCCGGGACGTCGGGCGTGATGTCCGCGACGAGTTCGAGCCCCTTCTTGTGCGCCCGGATCGCGAGCGTGCGGAGGGTCCGTTCCACGGTCTCCCGCAGCGGGAAGTCGATCCGCTCGAGGCGCAGGCGACCGGCCTCGATCTTCGAGAAGTCGAGGATGTCGTCGATGATCGCGAGCAGCGACTCGGTCGCCTGGTGGACGGTCGTCAGGTACTCGCGCTGCTCCGGCGTCAGGTGCGTGTCGAGCGCGAGCTCCGTCATCCCGAGGATCGCGTTCATCGGCGTGCGGATCTCGTGGCTCATGTTGGCGAGGAAGTCGCTCTTCATGCGGTTCGCGAGCTCCGCGAGCTCGCGGGCGCGCTTGCTCGCCGCCTCCGCTGCCTTGCGGTCGGTGATGTCCGTGCAGCTCCCGACCCACTCGCGCACGCTGCCGTCGCGGTCTCTCACGGGCACGCCCCGCATGTGGAAGTCGCGCGGGGCGCGGTCGCGGTGGCGGATGCGGCACTCCACGTCGAGGACGCTGCCCGCCGCGACGGCCTCGCGCCACGCGTCGCGCACGCGGGAGCGGTCGCCGGCATGCACGGCTTCGAGCCAGCCCTCGCCGCGCACGTCCTCCTCGGACTGGCCGGTGAAGGCGCGCCACGCGAGGAGGTCGCTCGCGACGTTCCCCTTCGCGTCCGTCGTCCAGATGATCTGCGAGCTCGCGAGGCCGAGGGAGCGGTAGCGTTCCTCGCTCTGCCGCAGCGCCTCCTCGACGGTCTTCCGCGCGGCGAGGTAGTCGGCGAGATCGCGGTTCGCCTTCGCGAGCTCCTCGGTGCGGCGCGCGAGGAGCTTCTGCCCGCGCGACACGTGGCCGAGGCCGACGAGCATCGCCGCCGTGAGCAGGAGCCCTCCCCCCAGGACCCCCTCGGGAATCCACTGGGGCCGCTCGCGCCGGAAGCGGGCCGTGGCGACGCAGGCGACGGGGACGATGTGGCCGCCGAGCTTCACCGTCTTCGTGAACCGGAGCCCCTCCTCCTCCTCGCCGGCGGCCGGGGAGACGCGCAGCTCGAGGCCGTCGGGCGCGCCGTCGCCCGCGAGCGCGGCGAGGTCGAACGCCGCGAGCAC
>JAKLKT010000228.1 GCA_023150495.1 Planctomycetota bacterium | reverse complement strand
TCGCCGCCGAGGGCGTCGAGCGCGGGAAGCGCATCCTCCGCGACCGCGCCGAGGTTGCCGAGCGCCTCCGCCGCCGCCTCTCGGACGCCCTCGTCCTCGTCCTTCAGCGCGGCCGCGAGGTCGGCGACGTGGGGCCGGGCCGCCTCGCCCAGCGTGCCGAGTTCCTCCGCGGCGTCGCGGCGGGTCCACTCGTTGGCCTTCCGCAGGGCTTCCGCGAAGACCGGCGCGAGGTCCCTGGGATCGCGGCCGAGCCGGCGGAGGGCGCGCGCGGCCTCGAACCGGCGACGGAGATCCGGGACCCGCAGGATGGTCTCGAGCTTCGCGATGGCCTCGGGATCCGCGATGCCGATCTTCCCGAGCGTCTCCGCGGCGGCAATGCCGGCGAACTCGTCGTCGAGGAGCCGGACGAGTGCCGGGAGGGCGGCGGCCGCGCCGCTCGCATCGCGGATCGCTATCGCGGCGCTGCGGCGCACGCGGCTCGATTCGTCCTCGAGCGACCGGATGAGGGCCTCGAGCACCCTGGGGTCGTCGATCCACCGGTCGAGGCTTGCGACGACGGCGTCGCGGACCCGCAGGTTCCCGTCCCCGAGCGCACCGAGGAGCACGTCCCTCGCGTCCGGAGGAAGCTCGCGCCAGCCGAGGGCCTCGACCGCCGCCACGCGGACGACGCCGTCGGCGTCCTCGATCCCCGCGCGCAGCCGCTCCCACGGGATGCGGTCGTTCATGCCGAGATCGGCGAGCTTCCCGAACGCGTAGGCGCGCACCGCGGGGTGTCCGTCCTCGAGCGCGGCGAGGAGGCGCGACGCGCGAGCCTCCTCGTCGGTCTCCTGCTCCGCCATCGTGCGCTGGTAGGCGAGACGCACCTCCCAGAGTTCGTGCGTCGCGAACCCCGCCCGCGTCTCCGTGACGGCGCCGGACCAGCCGCGCCGGACGAGCGCCCGCAGCGCGTCGCAGGCGACCGAGGCGTCCGCATCCCCGAGCATCCGCTCGAGGGCCGCGTCGATCCCCGGGTCCGCCTTCATCCGCGCGAGGTTGCGCGTCGCGCGCCAGCGGACGCCCCAGTGCGGATCGCCGAGCGCCTCGAGGAGCGCCTTCCGCGCCTCGTCGCCCCCCTTCCCGTCCCACGGGTCCGCCACCTCGGCGCCCCGCATCAGCTCGAGGACCTCGCGGGCGAGGCGGGTCGCCTGCCCGGGCGCGTCCGCGTCCATGACCATCGCCTCGAGGACGAGCGGGCCCCGCCGCGCGAGGACCGTCTCGATCCGCTGGCGGAGCCCGGCCCCGATCTCGACGGTCTTGCTCGCCTCGATCCCCGAAGCCCCTTCGAAGGAGACGTCGCGGTAGTCCGCGGACACGATCCGGATCTCCCCGCCGGGCTTGCCGAAGAGCTCGTCCTTCGCCCTCGACGTGGCGACGTCGGCGTCGTAGAGGATCTTCCCCGCCGCCTCGTCGCGTCCGCAGAGGAAGGCGACCGTCGTCTTCGGATCCCCCGCGCTCACGATCGCGAGCCCCTTCTCGTAGGCGCGCATGGCCGCGTCGGCGACTTCCCGCCCGGCGGGCGCGAGCGCGGCCCGGAGGGCGGGCATCGCGAAGGGCACCACCCGGGTCGTCCCGCCCCGCTCCGCGAGGAGCCGCTCCACGAGCGAGGAGATGCCGTCGAGGGAGGTGTCGGGGGCGCGGGGGGCGAGGTACTCCTCCGGGTTCGAAACGGCCCGGAGCGTCCCGGGCGGGCTCTCGAAGATCCTCTCGACCGCCTTCGCGTAGCCGAGCTTCGCCGCGACGCCGCCGACGAACTTCTCGCCTTCGACGTAGGCGAAGGCGAGGTTCGCGCCGACGATCTGCGCGAAGTGGCGCAACGCGGGATCCTCGATGCTCGCGGGGACCTCGGTCTGCGTGCGGTCGATGAGTGCGGCCGCCTCCTCGAGGCCGCGACGCTCCGCCGCGATCCGGCCCACGTACTGCGCGTGGCCCTCGATGACGGCGCTCCGCGCGGTCAGCGCCTCGATCGAGGGCGGGGCGCCGACGAACCGCGCGAGGCCGAACCGGCGCACCTGGAAGACGTGGACCATCTCGTGCATGAGCACGGCGTCGAGCGCGTCCTGGGAGAGGAGCCCCTTCCAGGACTCGTCGAGGGCCGCGATGCGCCGGAAGTTCTCCGGGCAGACGTGGATCGCGCCGGTCGAGAGGTCCACCTTGGCGAGGAGGATCTGCGACGCGAGCAGCGCCTCCTGCGCGCACGTCTCCCGGAGCGCCTCGCCGCGCGGCCCGCCGTCGATCGCCCCGCGCTGCGCCTCGAGCTCCTTCGCGAGGATCTCCCGGATCACGCCGGGGGCGCTTGCGCGGATGTCGACGGCCTCCCCGAGCGGCGCGTCGAGCGCGGCCTCGACGTCCGGCCGGAGCGCCTCCACGCGCGCGCGCAGGGCCTCCTCGCCGAAGTCCGCATCCCGTGCCGACGCGACGGCCGCGAGGAGGAGGGGGAGGAGCCCGCGCCGCACGCGGGCAAGTGTAGCAACTACCCGACGCGCGGCGGCTCGATGCCGAGCTTCCTCGCGTAGACGTCGTTCAGGCGCTCGCGGAGGCTCGTGCGCAGGAGATCCAGCGCGCGGCGGACCTTGACGTGGTGCTCGTACGCCTCGACCACGAGCCGGAGGAGCGTCTTCCGGGACTCCGGGCCCGCCTCGAGGATGCGGACGATGACCGGCAGCATCCGCTGGCGGAGGTCGGGATCGCAACCGTAGCGCACCTCGAGCCGCTCGAGGATCCTTCGTGCGTCGTTCAGCGCGTTCGTGGCCACGCGGGGCCCTTCGCACGGCGCGTGCCACCGCGGACCTACGGCCCCCGGAGCCCCCCCGAGTCGAGAAAAGTCACCGCGCGAAGGCGAGCGCGGCGAACGAGACCACCGACCCGCTCTCGGGGTGGATCCGGCCCTGCCCGTACCGCAGCAGGTCGCCTCGTCCCTCGCCGAGACGGAGCGCGACGTAGATCGGCGACACGCCGCAGACGTTTCGCGCGTTGCCGTCCTGCGCGATCGCCGCGAAGAACGCCTCGGCGTCGCCCGCCTCGACGTGGCCGAGGATCCCCTTGTCGTACTCCTCGAGCCGCCGCTCGCCCGCCTCGTCGAGCCCCTCGGGTCCTTCGTACATGGGGCCCACGTGCGCGAGGTCGACGCTCGCGAGCAGGAGCACGCGCCGGCCGTCCGCGGCGATGGCGTCGCGGAGCGCCTTCACGAACGACTCGATCCCGGGGTCGGTCGCGGGCGACCGCCGCGCCTCGATGAGGTCGTGGAACGACCCCGCGAGCAGCGGCACGATCGCCGGCGGGTCCTCCGGCCAGAGGTGCGCGAGCCAGAGCGCCTGGAACTCGACCGAGTGCTCCTCGCGGTGGACGAGCTGCTCCTCCGTGAGGTCGCCGAGGCGCTCCTCGAGCGCGTCCATGAGCCGCGCGTCGTGGCGCACGGTGCCGAGCGGCGTCTCGAAGTCCTTCCGGCACGCCGTGAACCGGCGCTTGCCGTAGGCGTGGCGGACGCCGATCACCACGACGACGTCGGGGCGGCCCGACGCCCTGAGCCGCTGGTGGGCGTGCGCGTAGACCTCGGCGCCGAGCCGGAGGTCGATGTGCGGCGCCACGAGGCGGAGGAGGGGGGCTCCGGGGGGAGGGGGCGCGAGCGCGAGCATCCCGTCGAGGAAGCGGGAGGCCTCGGAGGGGTCCTCGGGGTAGGCCGCGCCCGCGTGAGCCGCGGGCCGGACGGGCGCCGTCGCGAATGCCGCGCGGTCCCTGATCTCCGCCTCGTAGCGGCCGCCGTCGAGGAGGCAGCAGCGGTCGAGCGTGTCCACGAAGGAGCGGAGGTCGTCGAGCGGGACGATGCCCGCGCCCGCGTTCAGGAGCTCGAGGCGGAGGTCCTCGAGCGTGCGGCTGCCGTCGAGGCGCTCGAGGATCGGGAGCGCGCCGAGGCCGAACTGCGCCACCTCGACGGCGATCGCCTGCGGGTCGTGGACGAGGAGGAGCGGCCCCTCCGCTTCCGCCTCGGCGGCGGCGAATTCGAGGTCGGCGCGGAGGCGGGGGCGTTCGGCGCTGTCCACGCGCCGATTGTAGCTTCAGCGCGGGCCCTCGGGCGCGGGCGCCTCCGGCGCCGTCTCCGAGGGGCCCTCCGCGGGCTTCCGCGCGGCCCCCTGCGCGAGGTCGATCCTCTTCGCCTCCGCGCGGCGGATGATCTCGAGGACGCCCGTCTTCTCGTGGAGCTTCTTCAGCTGGATCGGGGAATCGATCAGCTCGCCGTCGAGCTTCAGGAGGACGTCCATCCTGCGGATGCCGATCTCCTCGGCCCGCGAGCCGGGGACGACCTGCTGGACGATGAATCCCGCGCCCTCCGGGAGCTGGAGATGGAAGCGCAGCTCCTCCGGCGGGGGCGTGACGCTGACGCCGACCCGCTCGCCGCCGCTCCACGTGGCGACCCTGTGGCCGTTGTCGTAGCGGACCTCGGTTCCCGTCCAGAGGCCTCCGAGGTCGACCCACTGGGCGCGGAGCGGCTGCGCGGTGGGCGCCGGCACCTGGAACGCGAGCCCTCCGCGCAGGAAGGCGTACTTCTCCTGGAGCTCCTTCAGCGTGCCTTGGTCGGCGACCTTCTCCATCAGGCGGCCGTCCTCCGCGCGCTTCGTCGCGGAGAGCTCGTACTTCCCGTCTCCGAGGCTCTTGAGCGTGTAGTCGGTGCCGTCGGCCGAGCCCGAGATCGTCTCCGTTCCGAGGTAGAGCGTGCGGAGGTTCTCGGCCGCCTTCCTGAGCCGCACGCTCTCCATGTCCAGCTTGGTCCGCGCGCGCTCGGCCCGTTCCATCGCCTCCGCGATGAGCGGGAGCAGCTCGTCGAGGCTCAGGTTCGCCTCCTTGATCGCCTCCATCGCTTCCTTGCGCGTCGCCTGCGAGCGGAGCTGCTCGACGAGCCTCTCGTACTGCGTCCTCGCGGCACGATCCACGTCGGCGCGGCGCGCCTCCTCGGCGGCCTTGCGCTCCTCCTCCGCGCGGCGCTCCTTCTCGGAGGGCTCCTGCGCGAGGAGCGGGGCGGCGACGAGCAGAAGGGCGGGAAGAAGTCGCATGTCACTTTCCTTTCGGTTCCGTGGGCCGGCGCACCCGGATGCCCCGGCGCGTCTCGAGCTCCTCGGGCGTCCCCTCGTCCACGGTCGTGCGCGGGGTGCCGTTCACGTCCTCGACGAAGAACACCTGGTAGCGGCCTTCGCCCGCGTCGAGCACGCGGACGTAGCTGGTCGCGGTCGCGGGCACGAGGCGGAGCTGCGCGCCGGTGTCCGAGGACGTCACGATCGCCTTCACCTGGAGGCAGAGGAAGGCGGGGTCGGGCGTGCGCGGCGTCTCGAGCGTGAGGCCGATCTGCCGGAGCACGTCCACAAGCCGCGCCGCCTCGGGCTCCCGCGCCCGCGAGAGCGCGACGAGCCGCATCGGGATCTCCTGGCGGAGCGTCGCGATCTCGGTCCTGAGCTCCTCCGGCGGCGCGGCGATGTCGATCTCGGCCGCGCGGTCGAGGAGCGCTTCCGTCGCCTCGATCGACGCGCGCACGGCCCTCTCGTCCTCCGCGCCCCTCCGCGCGCCGGCCCAGTAGACGCCCGCGTGCGTCGCCGCGAGCGCGAGCACGGCCGCCGCCGCGAGGCCCCACCGCCGGAGCCCGCCCTTCGGCGCGAACTCCGCGCGCACGCGCAC
>JAKLKT010000227.1 GCA_023150495.1 Planctomycetota bacterium | reverse complement strand
GAGGAGGGAAAGGAGGAGCGCGAGGAGGAAGGAGAGGCGCGGGCCGGTCGCGGCGGCGAGGAAGGCGGCCGCGGCGCCGAGGGCGAGCGTGAGCGCGGCCGACGCCCACGCGCCGAGAGGCCGCACGACGTAGCCGGTGAGCGCCGAGTTCGCGACGATCGCGTGGGCCACGACCCCCGGCGTCCGCTCGTGGGCCGCCGTCGGGAAGAAGTCGCCGAAGTTCCCCGTCGCGTTCCAGCCGACGAGGACGAGCCGGCCGCGGATCACGCCCTCGAGCTGGACGCGGGCCTTCGCGACCTCCGCCCGCGCGGCCGCCGCCTCCTCGCGGAGCCGGAGCCACCGGCGCAGGCGCCGCAGCTTCTCCCGGTCCTCCTCCACCTCCTCCCGCTCCTCCGCCCCCTCCTCGGGGAGGCGGAACTCGACCTCGGAGAGGAGCTCCGCCTCGATCTCGCGCCGCCGCTCGGGGTCGCCGCAGTCCTCGGGAGCGAACCGGTCCGCAAGGAAGGCCGCGACGAGCCCGCGCGCGAGGTCGTCGATCTCCGCCTCCTGCGCCGCGAGCCGGCCCGTCGTGCGCCGAAGGTCGATCACGCGCCCGAGCGACACGTGCGGGTGGAGGCCGAAGTCGACGCGCGAGGGGTCGATCCCGGGCCACGAAAGGAGCATCTCGTCGCCGCCGATCCGGAGGTCCCCGATCGCGAGAGGCGTCGCCGCGAGCGCGTCTCTCGGCGTGTCGAGGTAGACCGCGGCCGCCGCGAGGCCGAGCTGGGGGAAGACCGCGCCGTCGGCCTCCCAGCGCACGAGCAGGCGCCGGAGCAGGCCGTCCGAGTCCTGGCGGCTGTTGGCGACCCCGACCGCCGCGGCCGCGCGCGCGAACGCGGGGAGCGGCGGGACGATCATTCCCGCGCCGAGGTAGTGCCGGTCCGCCTGCGCGCGCGGGAGCTTCCGCTCCATCGCATCGAGCGCCTGCGCGTTCCGGACGGCCGCCCGGATCACCGCGAGCGACGGGAACTCCCGCAGGCGCGCGTCCTTCTCGGGCGGGAGCAGCCGCGCGCGCATCTCCTCCTCGGTGCACGGGCGCCCCTCGTGCCGGAGCTCCTCCGCCGCCTCGCGGGCGACGAGCGCCTTGATCGCGAGCAGCCGACCCTGCACGCGCGCCGCCCGCGTGCCGTCGAGCCGCGCCTCACGCGCGATCTCCTCGTCGTCGAGCGTGATGTCCCTCCTGAGGAGCGCGCGGATCTCGTCCCACTTGCGCCGGCCCTCCGCGCCCTGCCAGAGGCTGCCGAGCCGCATCGCGTCGGTGTCCACGCTCGCGGCGAGGACCGTCCTCGCCGGCACCCTGCCGAGGGTCTCCGCGAGGATCGCGTCGTGGTCGACGAGCGTGCCGTCGGCGAGGTACTCGGGCTCCTGCGGGTCGGTGAGGATGAGGTCGAGGAGGATCACCTTGGCGCCGAGCGCGTCGAGCTCCTCGATCGCCTCGGCGAGCACGCTCCGGGGCCACGGCCAGCGCCCGACCGTCTCGATCGAGCTGTCGTCGATGTCGCAGTGGACGATCCGGTCGCTCGCGGCGGGCGGCGCCGGCCTGCCGTGGAGGAAGAGCCAGTCCGTCGCGCGCCCCTCGAGCTCGACGAGGAACGGCAGCCCGAGCCGGAACGCGAGCGCGACGAGGACCGCGAGGATGAGTCCGACCGGCCACGTGCGGCGCGCCGGCCGGCGGGTCTTCCCGGGCGACGGCGTCTAGCCCCCCTGGTTCCCGGTGCTGCCCCCGGGCGGCGGGTTGTTCGGGTTGTTCGGGTTGCCGGTCGGGTCCCCGGGCGTCTGGCCGCGCTGGCCCGAGTCCCGCATCTTCTGCGCGGCCTCGAGGCGCGTCTGGTTCTTCGGGTCCGTGAGCGCGTCCGTCGGCTGGTGCTCCGGGTCGTCGAGCTCCTCCTCGCTGTTCGCCCCGAGGAGCGGCAGGACATACGTCTCGTAGTAGCTCGCGATGGCCGGGAGCTTGTAGTCCTCGTTCGTGCGGTCCGCGCGGGAGAGGTAGGCCCGGATCCCGTCGAGGTACTTGGCCTCGATCGCGCGGAGCTTGTTCCCCTGGACCCCTACCATGCTCGCGCCCGAGACCGCGTCCCACGAGATGCGGAAGACCGTTCCGCGCACGGCGAGCGTCGCGGTGGGCGTCGCCACCTCGAAGTCGTTCGTGAGCCCGATCCGGTCCACTCGCACGTCCGTCTGTCCGAACGCCATCGAGACGCGCGTCTTCAGCTTGTCGCCGTCCTGCACGATCTCGGGGATCGCGACACGCGACTGCCGCTCGATGAGGACCGTCGCGTTCGGCCCGACGCGGAGCGCCACGTGCGACTCGCGCCCCGTGCGGACGACGACGCCGGGCGCGAGCTTGTCGTTCACGACGAGCTGCTTCCACGGCTGGTCGGGCTTCGTGCGCGCCTGGGCGGTCCCCTCGACGCCGATGACGACGGCCTCGAAGACCTTCGTCTGCCCTGCGGGCAGCGGGGAGATCGCGGCCTTCTTCTCGTCGGCGGGCGCCGCGAGCGCGAGGAGGAAGAGGGGCACGGGGAGGAGGAGGGCGCGCATGGCGCCCCTATTCTCGGCGGAACGGCGCGGACGCATCACATGTCCTCCTTCGGCCCGCCGTCCTCGCGGCCCCGCCGGCGGTCCTCCGCCTTCGAGAGCACCGCGATCAGCTGGGCGCCCGAGATCGACTGCGCGGCGGTCATGTCGGGGAGCCAGGTCATGTGGTTCAGCTCCTTCACCGCGTAGCGCTCGACGGGTCCGAACACGCGCATCGTGGCGCCGCCCCGGATGTCCGCCTCCATGCAGACGACCCGCGCGATCATGCCCACGCGCGCCGTCTCGTTGGGCCTGAGCGGCTCGTCGGCGCGGATCCAGCCGCGCTGCTCCGCGCCCTTCAGCTCCGTCTCCCAGTCCGCGCGCTCGCCCTTGGCCCGCTGGCCGAAGCTCAGCCAGAGGGCATGGATCGCGTCCCGGTTGGAGACGGAGGGCGCCGTCGCGAGCCCGTCCCAGAAATCCATCTCCTCGGTCGGTTTGGTCCCCCCGTGCGTGTCCGCGACGGAGGACTGGAGCGTCGTTCGGCCGCACGCGGCGGCGAGGAGCGCGCAGCAGAGGAGCGCCCTAGAAGCCATAGCTGAACCCCACGTAGAAGAAGTGGAGCGGATCGGAGTCCGCGATCGCGTCGCCCGGCAGGAAGATGCCGTATTGGAGGATGAGGTCGAGGTCGCTCGCGAGCTTCCAGTCGAGCATCAGGTCGATCTCGCTGCCGATGAAGCTCTCGCCGAGGACCGTCGGGACGCTGATGGGCGCGTTGTCATCGTACTTCGAGAAGACGAAGCCCGAGAGGACGACCTGCATCTTGTCGAAGATGCCGCGGCCGCGCAGCGGGAAGGCGCTCCCCGTGACGCGCACCGCCACGAGGTTGCTGAGCTCGGGCGCCAGCGCGAGGCCCGTGTTCACGTAGCCGAAGGCGATGAAGCTCTGGTCCTTCGTGCCCGCGAGATTGCCGCCGACCGTCTGCGACGACGTGGTCCGGTCGTCGTCGCCCGAGCCGACGAGCACCTCCGCCTCGATGCGGAGGCCGATCGTGGCGCGGGCCCTGGGCGGCAGGTACGCGAGGTAGAACCGGCCCGCATAGGCCTGGATCGCGTCCGAGACCTGCGGGGAGACGAGAGCGTTGCTCGTCGAGTCGCCGAACTCGTAGACGAGCTCGAGCCGGTAGAGCCAGGTGCCGGTCACGATCTCGCCCGTCGAGCCGGCCCCGACGTAGCGCGAGTTGTAGTGGAACGCCGGCCCGGCGGGGAACGGCTGCGAGTTCTCGTCCTCCTGCGCGAGGAAGTAGAGGAAGGGCCGGTGGTTCCGCATCGCGCGGCACTCGACCGACGCGCCCCAGAAGTAGCGCTCCGTGTCGCTGTCGAAGTTCGGCCGGGACGCGTCGAAGTCGATGAAGTGGTCCGGCGTGAGCCCGAGGAGCAGCTCGCCCGCGACCGAGCGCGTCTCGACGCCCGCGCGCAGCGCATGCAGCGGGTCCGAGAGAGTCATGCCGGAGAGCCAGTTGACGTACTGCCGGCCGACCTGGACCCACCAGTTCCAGCCGGGGTCGACGCCCTCCTCCGCCCGCTGATCGTGCCGCCAGTCGAACCGGTACCAGTAGCGGTCGAAGAGCGGCTCGATGAGCCCGTCCCCGGAGGCGGTGAAGACGTCGCCGGAGTCGTAGTCGTCGTACTGGAGCCGCAGGCGTCCGTAGAAGGTGTGGCCGCGCACCTCGGCGCGCGCCCAGAACCTCGCGTCGATCTCCGAGAAGCCGCGCGCCTCGCCCGTCATGTCGTCCGCCGAGAGGTACGCGAACGTCGTATAGGCCCCGTACGCGAGCCGCATCGACTCCGAGAGGGTGCGGCCGGGGCCGACCTCGTAGTGGCTGCGCAGGACCTCGTCGATCGTCTGGCGGAAGTCCTTGAGCGCGTCGGCGTCGGCCGCCGAGACCCGCGCGGTCGCAAGGAGCACCGCGGCCAAAACCAGAAGGATCCGTGTCACGGTCACCCCCGCTCAGAGTGTAGGGATAGGCTCCCCCCCTTTTCGGCGGCGCGCCGCCGGGCATGAGCGCGGAGGGCCGGAAAAGCGAACGGGCCCTACTGGGGCGTGACCGCGCCGGTGGCGAGGTCGACGAGGAACGTCTCCGGGGCGCTGCCCGCGCGGGTGGCGGTCACGGTGGCGACGTTCGTGCCGTCGAGGACGATCGACCCCCCGACCGTCTCGGTGCCGACGCCCAGGTCGAAGCCGACCGACCCGCTCCCGAAGCCGCCCCCCTCGAGGATCTCGGGCCCGAGGCCGTCGAAGTCGAAGTCGAAGACGCACTGGCCGGACGCGAAGGTCCCGCCGCCCGACACGCTCGTGACCGCCCCGCCCGCCACCTCGGCCGAGAGGTCGCCGTCGCCCGTGGCGCCGTTCACGAGGTCGAGGTCGTCGAACTCGAACGTGAGGTTCACGTGGGTGCCGTCCGGCAGCAGCGCGAGGATCGTGTCGAGGTCGAGCGAGCCGCCCCCGCCGAGGAGCGTGATGAGGCTCGCGGGGAGCGTGATCGCGCCGCCCGCATCGGTCAGGAAGATGGTTCCGGAGAGGTCGTTCACCTGGTCCCCGTCGAGGTCGACGGTCCAGGGCAGCTTGCCGGTGAGCACGGCGCTCACGAGGTCGAACTGCGGCTGCGGCCCGGTGCCGCCCGCGTCGAGGAGCCCCTGCACCGTCGCGATGAGCGTCGACAGGTCGGCGAGGTCGGCCGCGAGGCACTGCTCGAGGAGCTGCTCGGTCGTGAGCTGCGCGGGGGGAGGCGTGCTGCCGCCGCCACCGCCGCCGCAGGCCGAAAGAGGGAGGACGAGGAGGAACGCGAGCCGCCGCATGGCCGCGGATTATAGGGTTTCGAGGGAAGAGAGGGGGTTCCGGGGGCGGGATTCCTCCCCCCGCGCCCCCCTCCTTCGCCCGCGCGGCGCTACGCTAGAGGCGTGGGCTCGCTTACCTCCCGCCGCTACGCGGCCGAGCGGATGGACGACCCTTCGCTCGACCCGGCGCTCCACGAGCACGCGCTCGCGGGCCTCGAACGGATCAACGCGGTGAGCGCGACCGCGCGCGCCCTCTGGGGCTCGCTGCGGAGGCTCGCCGAGTGCGGCCGGCTCCGGGTCCTCGACCTCGCATGCGGCGCGGGCGACGTCGCGATCG
>JAKLKT010000226.1 GCA_023150495.1 Planctomycetota bacterium | reverse complement strand
AGCCCGCGCACGCCTTCGGGGTCCCCTTGAACCCCCCCGATTCGTGGCACGCGGCGCACTCGAGCTTCTCGTGGGCGAGCCGCAGCGGGAAGAAGGAGTGGTCGATGCGGGCGGGCTTCCAGCGATCCTTCTCGTGGCAGTCGAGGCACTTCTTCCCGGCGAACTGCCCCTTGTGCACGTCCTCGTGGCACGCGGTGCACGATGAGGGGGGGCGCGGGGGGGAGCGGAAGCGCACGGCGTAGGTCGCGCCCTCGTGGCACTTCGCGCACTCGATGTCGTGCGGCTTCTCGAGCGGGAAGCCGGTCGCGCGGAGGTGGAGCGCGGCATCGACCGCGACGGAGGCGGACCTCCACGGCGTCGCATCGCGGGGGTGGCAGCTCTCGCAGTCGTTCCCGAGCTCCGCGCGGTGGGGGCTCTCGTGGCACTCGGCGCACGCACGTCCGCGGACGGAGGTGTAGTTCCGGTCGTCGTCGTGGCACTTCGCGCACGAGACGCCCTTGTGCCCGTTCACGAGCGGGAGCTTGTCGTGCCTGAAGTCCTTCGGCTGCGCGAAGGTCGTCTGGTCATGGCAGCCCGCGCAGTCGAGGAAGCGCTCCTCCTTGTGGATGTTCTCGTGGCACGAGGCGCACGCCTGCGAGGCGCCGAGGAACGTGCCCTCGCGCGTGTGGCATTTCCCGCAGGCGAGCTCCGCGTGCTTCCCCTCGACCAGCGCGAACTCGACGTGCGGGTGGTCGAACTCCACGAGTTCGGGCGTGATCGGGAAGTCCCTTCCGAGGTGGTCCGGGTGGCACCCCTCGCACCCGGGCTCCTTTCCGCGCAGCAGGTAGGCGTGGTAGCCCTCCCCCTTCCGGAGCTGGGCCGCGATGGCGCCGTGGCAGTCGAGGCAGCCCTCCACGAGCCCCTCGTCCGCGTGGCAGCGCACGCAGCCCGAGAGGTGCTCGCCGTCCTCGATCGAGGCGTGCGCGGCGGCGAGCTGCCCCGGGCCCGGCGACTCGACGCCGAGGTAGGCCGCGACCGCGAGCACCGCGAGGGTGCCGACGACGAGCGGCGGGAGGTGCGCGCGGGTCACGTGAGGATCTCCCCGAACCGCAGCGCGACGCCGATGTGGAAGGCCGCGAGGACGAGCATCACGATCGCGAGCCAGCGGTGGAAGAAGCGCCAGGAGCCCAGCAGCCCCCGCAGCTCGTTCAGGCGCGCGAGGCGCCGGCGGTCCCGCGCGAAGGCCTTGGCGAGGGGGAAGAGCCGCGCCTCCGGGCGGCCCTTCAGCCGCTTCTTCAGGGCCCGGAGCTCCTTCCGGCCGAGGAGCTGCTCCGCGGGGATGCCCGCCGCGGCGAGCTCCTCCCGGAGCTTCAGGAGGTGCGCGCGCAGCTCGGGCGCGTCCATCTCGTGGCCGTCCTTCGCGCGCGGGACGAGCGCGTAGATGTAGCGGCCGACGAGGCCCGTCACGATCACGATCCCGAGGCCCGACAGCGCGAGGATGCCGAGCGCGCTCCTCGGCAGGAACGACGAGTGGAAGAGGACGAGGAGCGCGCCGAGGATCCCCGACACGACGTGCATCCCCATCCAGGCGCGCAGCGTGCCGAGGAACTGCAGGGAGAGGAGGCGCTTGCGGAGGAGGTAGCTGAGGTTGACGAGGAAGAGCGCGGTGCCCGCGATGCCGCAGGCGAGGCCGACGCTCCCGGAGGAGCGGAGCACCTGGTGCTGCGAGTGGTGCACCCGCTCGCGCGCCGGGAGATGGTAGTAGTCGGCGCCGATGTAGACCCCGACCGCCACCGCGAGGAGCGCGATCACCGTCACGCCCCCGAGCCCCCCCCGGTTCCCGTTCACGCGGCCACCACCTCGCCCCAGAAGCGCACGCCCATCCCCTTGAGCAGCGGATAGGGCGGCTCCCCGCCCGCGAAGACGAACACGAAGTCGTTCGGCAGCCGCGCCGGGCGCGCGCCGAGGGCCAGGTCGACGTGCTCGACGCCGATCGACCGCACCTCGGAGGCGAGCGCGAGCTTCACCGCGCCCTCCGCGGCGGCGGCCCGGATGCGCTCCTCGTTGCGCGCCTTGATCCGGAAGAAGTCGGGCTTCCGGTAGGAGAGCGTGACGTCGTTGCCGGGCTGCGCCGCGAGCCCGAGTGCCGCCTCGATCGCGCTGTCGCCGCCGCCGACCACGAGGCAGCGGAGCCCCCTGTAGGTCGAGGCGTCGACGAGCTGGTAGAGGACCTTCTCGTGCTCCTCGCCCGGGACGCCGAGCCTCCTCGGCGTGCCGCGCCGGCCGAGCGCGAGGAGCACGCAGCGCGTGGCGATCGGGCCCCGCGACGTCTCCGAGACGAGATGGCCGTCCTCGCGCCGCGTGCCGAGGAACTTCACGCCCTCGTGGACCTCGATCTTCTGCTCCTCGAGCACGCGGAGCCAGAGGTCCACGAGCTCCTCCTTCACGAACTCCGTCTTCTTCACGCGGCCGTGGAGCGGCAGATCGACCGGCTGCGTCATCACGAGCTTCCGGCGCGGGTACTTGCGTACGGTGCCGCCGATGTCGTTCTGGTCGATGGTCACGGCGGAGAGGCCGAGCTCCTTCGCCTTGAGCGACGCCGCGAGCCCCGCGGGGCCGGCGCCGACGATGAGCACGTCGGGGTGCCCGCGCCCCCGCTCCTCGCGGCAGCGCCGGGCGACGGCCTCGATCCCCCGCACCCCCTGCTCGATCGCGTTCCGGATGAGCGCGAGGCCGCCGAGCTCGCCCGCGATGAAGACGCCCCTCACGGTGGACTCGAGGTCGTCGCTGAGCATCGGCACGTCGGGCCGCGCGGAGAGGTCGCCGAGGCCGACCGCGATCGCGCCGACCGGGCACGCCGTCGCGCAGAGGCCGTGGCCGATGCACTTCGCCGCCTGGACCACGTGCGCGACGCCCATGACCATCGAGATCACGCCGTCCTCGGGGCACGCGCGCGTGCAGCTCGCGCAGCCGATGCAGCGGAGCGCGTCGATGTGCGGGTACTGGCCGATCGGCCGGTCGGCGCCGAGGGACTTCGCCTCCTCGATCGCGGTGACGACGCGGTCCCGCTCGCGGTGGTCGATCCGCCGCTGCCAGATGCCGAGCGCGATGAGTAGTGCGCAGAGGAGGACGGCCGCGACAGTCACGTGCGCCGCCCTCCCAGCCGGTGCGAACCCAACCCTCAGACCCTCCGGAGGAAGCCTAGGACTCGTTTCGACACTAGGAGGGCGGCGGCACGCGGGCGGATACGTCCGCCTGTCCCGTCCCGGGCCTGTGGGTGAGAGGGCGCGCGGGAACCCCCGCCCCCGGGGAAAAAATGTCCGGGGGGGAGACGATCACTGTTGCTAGAATCCGTCGCAGGAAGAGGCAGATGCGACCTGTGCGAGGCTTCGGGCTCGCCGTCGCGGTGGTGCTCGCGGCGGGGAGCGTTCTCGGGGGCGACGCGGACGTCGCCGACCTTCTCTACAAGAAGGCGAAGAAGGCGTTCGCGGCGAAGGACTACGTCGAGGCCGAGTCGGGCTTCCGGCGCTCCCTCAAGGAGCTCTCGCCGAACCCCGACGCGCGCTTCGGTCTCGCGGAGTCGCTCGAGAAGCTCGACCGCCCGCGGGAGGCGAACGAGGAGTACAGGAACTGCGTCGCGGAGATCGATGCCCTTGGCGCGCCGTCGAGGTGGAAGCCCCTCCGCTCGCGCGCGCAGCAGGCGCTGGCCCGGCTCCAGGGCCGCCACGCCGAGCTGGAGAAGCTCAACGAGGGATTCATCCGGAAGTGCATCGACTTCGGGAAGAAGCGCACGAAGTCGGACCCCTACTGGGCGCGGAAGGCGTACGAGACCGTGCTCCTCATCGATCCCGGCAACGATGTCGCGAAGGGGCTCCTCCGGGCGCTCCCGCTCGCGGAGGCGGAGCCGGAGCCGCAGTCGAAGAGGCCCGCGGCGAAGCGGGAGTCCCTCTTCCGGCGCGACCTCTGGGACGGCGCCCCGGAGTGGTCGGTCGACGAGGACCGGATCACGGGCGAGGTGCGCGAGCGGGACGGCAAGCTCTTCTGGCTCGACAAGATCGTGCTCGAGGGGAGCTACCGCGCGAGCGGGAAGTTCCGCCGGACGTGGGACGGCGGGGCGCGCCGCGCCTACGGGATGTTCTTCGCGGGCGACGGCAGGAACTGGTGGGCCATCGTCTTCGACGACCACGAGAACGTCGTGCTCGAGCAGTGGACGCGGTCGGAGCAGCGGAACGTCGGCAGCCACCTGCTCTCCGACTTCGACCACTCCGCCTGGCACACGCTCGAGATCGCCGTCGAGCCCGGCCACGCGAGCGTGCTCCTCGACGGCAAGGAGGTGCTCTCCCACAAGGAGGACGACCGCTCCTGCTTCGCCGGCAAGATCTGCCTCTTCGTGCAGAACGCGCGCATCGAGTGGAAGGAGCTGGAGGTGAGCCGGTGAGGCCGCGGCTCCTCGCGCTGCTGCTTCCGCTTTCCCTGGCGGCCGCGGACGACGAGTCGGCGCTCTACTTCCTGAGCCGCGCGAAGGAGGCGATCGCGGCCGGCGACCTCGACCGCGCATCCGAGTTCCTCGAGAAGAGCGCGAGGGAGAAGGAGGGGTATCCGCCGACGATGCTCGCGATCGCCGACGTCGCGAACCGCCGCGGCGACCGCGACACCGCGATCCGCTTCCTCGACGCCTGCCTCCAGCAGGGGAAGCGGGAGGACCTCTCCGCGTCGGAGCGCGAGGCGATCGCCGAGGCGGAGAGGATGCTCGCGGAGCTCGACGAGGCGCGCGCCCAGTTCCGGAAGCTCGTGCAGGACCACATCGCCGACCTCTCGAAGCTCGCCCGCTCGACCAGGGACGCGACGCTCGCCAAGGAGTGCTGGCGCCTCGTCGCCAAGCTCGACCCCGAGCACGCCGAGGCGCGGGAGAGGCTCGCGGGGGGCGCGCCCGCCGAGGCCGGCGCCCCGAAGCCCGCGGCGCGGCCGAAGGGCAAGCCGCTCTTCGACGGGAAGAAGCTCGACGGGCTGAACGCGCTGCCCCCCGAGTGGGAGGTCGCCGGCGGCGTCCTCAGGGCCCGGCTCGAGGACGGCGGCGTCCTCGCGCGCACGGACCGCACGATCTCGGGCGCCTTCACGCTCGCGTGCGAGATGCGCACGAAGGAGGATCTCGGCAAGCACCCCGCGATCGCCATCCTCGTCGGCATCAAGGGGACGTACGATCACTACGGCGTCTGGATCTGCGAAGACAACATGCGGATCCAGAACACCTACGCCGAGGGGAAGGGGAACGACCTCCTGCGCTGCGGCCTCGATCGCGTGTCCGAGAAGTTCGACCGCAAGGAGTGGCACGTCTACCGCGTGCAGGTGGACGGGAAGCGGATCCGGTGCTCGGTGGACGGCCGGGATGTTCTCGAGTCCGCGGCGGCGACGAGGGAGCTCGGCGGCCCGATCGGCATCCTCGTCCAGGAGCAGGAGGCCGAGATCCGCTGGATCGTCCTCGAACAGGGGAAGTAGGGGGCCGGAGCGTACACTGCTCCGGATGACCACGGACCTCCTCCGCGCGATCGAGGAGCTGCAGGAGCCCTCGGTGCTCGTCGTCGGGGATCCGATCCTCGACCGGTACGTCTCGGGAACGGTGGACCGCATCTCCCCCGAGGCGCCGATCCAGGTCCTCCGCCACGACCGCGAGTACGAGAGCCTCGGCGGGGCGGCGGCGGTCGCCGCCAACCTCGCGCGGCTCGGCGCGCGCGTGCGGATCGCGGGCCTCGTCGGCGACGACGCCGAGGGCGAGCGCCTCCGCGAGCTCCTGCGCGCGGCGCGGATC
>JAKLKT010000225.1 GCA_023150495.1 Planctomycetota bacterium | reverse complement strand
GCGGCGGCCGCCGCGACGGGGACGGGGGGGGGCTCCGGGGGCCGGGCCGCGAGCGCCCGGAGCTGGGAGACCTCCTCCGCCTCCTGCTTCGCGCTGCGCCCTCCCCTCGGGACGCGTCCCGCCTCGGGGAGGATCTCGACGTGCATCCGGTCCCACGCGTTCGCGCCGAGCGAGGGGTCGTGGAGGAAGAGGGCCGCGCCCTCGGGGACGAGAGCGGCGATGCCGGGGCCGCTCCACGCGGCGAGGCGGTCGAGCCCCTTGCCGTCCCGCGTCTGGAGGACGAACGTGCCGGGCGTGACGAGGCGGACGAGCGGGACGAGGGGTGCCTCGCCGGTGACGACGAGGACGATCTTCACGGCGCCGTCGAGGAACTCCGCGAGCGGCTCGGCGCGGAGCCCCCGGCCCTCCGCGTGGACGACCAGCGGCGGCGCGACGAGGCGCTCCGCGCGGCTCCACCGGTGGAAGGGGAAGGCGTCGAGGAAGGATCCGTGCTCCGCCTCGCGGTAGCGCCCCGTCCGGGCGAGCTCGAAGACGCGGGCGGCGCCGAAGGCGCGGCCGACGGCCCCGAGCCCGCGCGACACCGCCTCGCGCAGGTCGCCGTGGGGTTCCGCGTGCACCTCCCCGATCCTGCCCTGTTCGAGCTCGCGCAGCACCTCGTACGCGTCCTCGATCCGGCCGAGCGAGAACGCGTCGACCGACGGCGCGCGGTCGAGGAGCGAGCCGAACCGCTCGAAGTCGATGCGGCCCGCGGCGAACGCGCCGAGCATCGCCTTCTCGGGCGGGCCATCCTGCCCCGCGGCGGACTGCTGCGCGGCGAGGAACCCGCGCATCTGCTCGAGCGCGAGCGCGAGGGAGGAGCGGAAGGCGCCGATCGGGCCGGCGAGGCTCCGGAGGACCAGGTCGAGGCTTTCAGACGGCATGGCGGTCGAACTCCTCGTCGAGGATGCGGATGCGCTCCTCGGCGGCGAACACCGGCTGGTGCCGCGTCTCGTCGTAGCGCGGCTTCGATTCGTCGCGGTAGAAGAGGCCGAGGCGGACGACTCCGCCGTCCTCGGCGAGCCTCCGCGCCGCGTGGAGGTCGGAAGGGTCGTGCGGGACGATCTTCCCGCCGAGCTTCTCGGTGTCCGCGTCGCGGATGCCCTTGCTGTCGACGAGGATCTCGTTCCTCTTCGGGTCCTGCGCCGCATCGCGGAAGATCGCGGGCGTCCACACCGGGCACCGCTGGAGGATCCGCACGAAGGCGAACCCCTTGTGGCGGTAGGCCGCTTCGAGCGTCGCGTGCAGGTGCCCCGGCACCCAGTCGGCCGTCTGCGCCACGAACGAGGCGTTGGTCACGCCGAGCGTCGCGGTGAGCGGGTTCAAGGCGGGCAGGTAGCTGCCGCGCGGCTGGGTGTTGCTCGGGTGCCCCTGCGGCGTGGTCGGCGAGGTCTGGTTCTTGGTGAGGCCGTAGATGTTGTTGTCGAGCAGCATCGCGACCATGTCGACGTTGTAGCGGATGGCGTGGATCCAGTGCGCCGCGCCGATCGAGCAGCAGTCGCCGTCGCCCATCACGGTGAAGACGTGCAGGTCGGGGCGCGTCAGCTTGATGCCGGTCGCGACGGGCAGCGCGCGCCCGTGGATGCCGTGGAACCCGTACGTCTTCATGTAGTGCGGGAAGCGGCTCGAGCATCCGATCCCCGAGACGAACACGACCTGCTCGGGGCGGAGCTGGTGCTCGAAGAGCAGGCGCTGCGTGACCGCGAGGATCATGTGGTCGCCGCAGCCGGGGCACCAGCGCGCGAGCGGGCCCTCGTAGGCAGATTGCTCGTAGGCGTGCTCCTCGTCGATCCCGCAGCCGAGGAGCGAGCAGCCGGTGCTCATCGCGCGACTCCTTTCGAGAGCTTCTCCCGGATCGCCTCGAGGATCCGCCCGGGGCGCAGCGGCTCGCCCGGGACGCGCGTCCAGCAGTCCACGTCGAGGAGGAGCTGTCCGCGCAGCACGTAGGCGAGCTGCCCGAGGCGGCGGCTCTCCGGCGCGACGAAGGGCGCGTCCGCCCGGTCGCTGTAGTTGATCTCCACCGTCATCACCTGCCTGAACCGGCGGCACAGCTCGGGAAGGCCGGGCTGCAGCGGGGACAGGAAGGAGAGGTGCGCCGACGAGACCCTGAGCCCCTCGCCGCGCGCGCGCTCCGCCGCCTCCTCGATCGCGCCCTTCGTGCTCCCCCAGCCGAGGAGGAGCAGGTCGCCCTCGGCGGGGCCGACGACGGGCGGCGGGAGGAGCGTCTGCTGGAAGGTCGCGACCTTCCGGCTCCGCATCTCGCAGCCCTTCTGGTTCACCTCGGGCGCGTAGGTGACCTTGCTCCCCTCGTCGTGGCAGAGCCCCGTCGCGACGAACATGCCGCCGGGCTGGCCGGGGACGAAGCGGCGGCTGAGGCCGAGCCGCTCGTCCCACTCGTAGGGGCGCATGCCCTCCGGCACCGGCGCCGGATCGGGTTGCGCGGCCTGCCAGCGCGGGTCGAGCCGCGGCCGCGGGAAGGGCTGCACGCCGGTCGCGAGGTTGGCGTCGGAGAGCACGATGACGACGCAGCGCAGCGCCTCGGCGATGCGCCGCGCCGTCACCATGCAGTGGAAGCACTCCTCGATGGTCGAGGGCGCGAGGATCACCTTGGGCGCGTCGCCCGGCTGCCCGAACATCGCCGCGAGGAGGTCGCTCTGCTCCACCTTGGTCGGGAGCCCGGTGGAGGGCCCGCCGCGCTGGACGTCGATGATCACGAGCGGCGTCTCCGTCATCACGGCGAGGCCGATGAACTCGGTCTTCAGCGCGAGCCCCGGCCCGGACGTGACCGTGAACGCGACCTTGCCGGCGTAGGAGGCGCCGATCGCCGCGCCGATCGCCGCGATCTCGTCCTCCGCCTGGTGGACGATCCCGCCGACGCTCTCGAACACCTCGCCGAGGTAGTGCGAGACCGACGTCGCGGGCGTGATCGGGTACATCGCGCAGAGGTCGAGCCCCGCGGCCATCGCCCCCATCCCGAGCGCCTGGTTGCCGTTCATGACGACCATGGGCGCCGAGGGCGGCACGGCCTTGACCTCGACCCGGAAGTCGAGGTTCGCCTCGGCCCAGCGGGCGCCGAGATCCATGAGCTCGACGTTCTTCTCGTAGACCTCCTTCGACTTCTTCCGGAACTGCAGCGCGATCTGCTCCCGGACCCTCTCCATGTCGCGGTCGTAGATCCACGCGAGGAGCCCGAGGATGAACATGTTCTTGCCGCGCTTCGGGTTGTCCGTGACGGCGAGGCACTGCTCCTCCATGGGCACGCCGACGATCCGGTAGGAACGCCCCGAGAGCTCCTCCATCGCCCCTTCCCACGCCTTCCTGACGAGCGGGTCGTCGTGGGTCGCCCACATGTTCTCGACGAGGATCGTGGCGTCCTCCTTGAGCGCGCCCAGCCGGTGGCGCGAGAGGAGGACCTGCTCGTTGAAGGCGACGCAGAGGTCGGCCTCGTCGCCCCAGTTCGTGACCTCGCGCTCGCCGATCCGGATGCGGACGCCGCTCGCGCTCCCGGGGGTGCGGGGCGGGGGCTGGATCTCGGCGGGGATGATCTCGACGGTCCAGGCGCCGTTGCCCATCTTCGCGGAGACGGCGCCGAAGCTCTGGCCGCACTTCTGCGCGCCTTCGCCGGAGTCGGAGACGACCTCGAGGATGTGCTCCTTCGAGCGCTGGACGCGGGCACGGGGAGGGGTCGTTGTGGTTGTGCTCATGTCTATGGGGCAGCGATGAGAGGGGGCTCCGGGGGCCGGAATCGCAAGTAGCGCACCAACCCCCCTCGCCCGCGCCCGCTCAGGCGCCCCGCGCCGGATCCCATGCGCCCCCGGAGCGCCGCGGCCGTGCCGCCCGGCAGGCCGCGCGCGAAGGGAATCGGGGCAATTGGCGCGCGAAAGCGCTCGGGGGGGAGGCCCCGTCTCCGCCGCCGCCGGCCCACCGGCCCGCGCCGCGGCGCGCGACTTAGGGCGCGGGCTTTGCTCGGGCGTCCCGCGCAAGGACTCCGCCCGCGGGGGCGGCAAGGAGGCGAGCATGACCGAGTACCGCCGGTCGCGGGACGAGAATGCCATCCCCGTGGTCTTCTGCCGACGGCAGGGGAAGTGGCTCCCGATCGAGGAGCACGCGAAGTGCGAGCATTGCGCAGCCCCCGTCTTCGACGCGGACGGCGACCCCGTCTCCTTCCTCTGCACCCACGACGGCGAGAGGCGCGAGTTCCAGCCGCCGCCCCCGAAGCCCCCCGAAGAGGAGATGGGGACGGGGGACTAGCGAGGGGCCCCGCACCCCACCGTTTCCTGATGTGCCCCGGGACCCCCGCCGCTACACTCTGCGCCCATGGAGCGCGAGCGCCGCCGGAGAACCGCATGGGTCGCGCTGCTCCTGCTGCTGCTCCTCCTCGTCGCGCTGCTCCTCATGCGAAGCTGCGCGCGTCGCGAGCCCGCTCCGCCGGACGCCGGCGCGGGGAGCACCGCGCATGCGCCCGCCGGGGAAGCCCCGAGGGCAGCGGGGCAAGAGGCCGAGGTCCTCGGACCCGCGACGCTCGCCGTCCCCGCCAAGGTGCGCGCCGGTGCGACGTTTGTCGTCAAGTGGACCGGGCCCGGGAACCCGAAGGACTACGTCACCATCGTCTCCAAGGACGCCAAGGACGCGGACTACGGGAGCTATCGGGAGACGAAGGAGGGGCACGAGGTCGAGCTGACCGCGCCGGTCGTGCCCGGCGCCTGCGAGGTGCGCTACGTCACCGGGACCTCGCGCACCGTCCTCGCGCGGACGCCCTTGGACGTGACCGCGGCCGAGGCCACGCTCGAGGCACCGGAGGGGATCGTGCTCGGCAAGCCCGTCACGATCGCGTGGACCGGGCCGGACGATCCGGGCGACTACGTCACGATCGTGATGCAGGGAACGCCCGACAACGTCTACGGCAACTACGCGGAGACGAAGCAGGGCTCGCCGCTCGACGTCACGGCGCCGCCGACGCCGGGGGAGGCCGAGGTGCGCTACGTCACCGGCAAGGGCCACCGCGTCCTTGCGCGCCGGCCGCTGCGCATCCTCCCCGCCGAGGTGTCGCTCACGGCGCCGGACGAGGCGGTCGGCGGCACGACGATCTCCGTCGACTGGACGGGCCCCGACAACAAGGGCGATTACGTGACGGTCGTCCTGCCCGGCGCGCGCGACGCCGACTACGGGAACTACCGTGACACGCGCGAGGGCTCGCCGATGAAGCTCCTCATGCCCGTCGAGGACGGCGAGCACGAGCTGCGCTACGTCAGCGGCCAGGACCGCCGCGTGCTCGGGCGGCGGACCATCCGGCTCAAGGTCCCGGCGGCGACGCTCTCCGCACCCGAGGAGGTCGCGGCCGGCGCCGCGTTCACGGTCGAGTGGACCGGTCCCGCCTACTCCGGCGACTATCTGACGATCGTCCCGGTCGGCGCCGCCGACACGGCGTACGGCAGCTACTCCGACGTGAGCGCGGGGTCCCCGGCGAAGCTCACCGCCCCGAAGGAAGCGGGCGACGCCGAGCTCCGCTACGTCGCCAGCCAGGGCAGGAAAGTGCTCGCGCGCCGGCCGATCCGGGTCACGCGCTAGCCCCGGGCCAGGAGTGCTCGCGCCGCGGACTCCGCCGCCCGACGGGCGGGCCCTCAGGCGCCGGAGTGGATGTCCTGGCGCCGGAGGGCGGCGGCCGCGGCCGCGGAGGCGGCAGCCGCCCAGCCGACGAGCGAGCCCACGAGGAGAACGACGGCCTGCGCCTCCCCGCCGAGCGACCGGACGAGCTGCGCCCCGGC
>JAKLKT010000224.1:13200-17825 GCA_023150495.1 Planctomycetota bacterium | reverse complement strand
TTCCCGCTGCTACAATCCTGGCGATGGCGGCGCGGTGGTTGCTTCCGCTGTTGCTTCCGACGGCAGCGATCGCGCAGGAGATCCCGCTTCCCGTAGACAAGACGACGATCCTCGCGCGCGAGGGCGTCACCTACGTCGTCGAGGGACGGCAGTCGATCGGCTGGGGCACGACCGTCACCGTCCAGAGGGGCGTGAAGATCGTCGGCCGCCCGGAGAGCGTCCTCGTGGTCGAGGGGACGTTCCAGGTCCGCGGGATCGCCGGCAGCGAGGTCATCCTCGAGGACGTCCGCATCGAGCCGGCGGAGAGGTTCGAGGAGGTCCGGCTCGACACCGTGCTCTTCCTCGGCGGCCACGTGAAGGCGGCGGAGAAGCCGGTCGCGGGCCGGATCATCGTCGAGAACACCGACTTCGGGACGGGCGTCCCCTTCGACGTCGCGATGACCGGCGGCGCGATCGACTTCCTGAACTCCACGTTCATGGAGCCCGTGCGGATCCGCGGCGTCCCGCCGGAGGGCAAGCGGTGCACGCTGAAGCTCAACCTGAACGGGTGCTTCTACAACTTCGCGGCGCGCCGCAAGGAGTCGCAGCGGAACGCGCACAGCGGCTTCGAGAAGGGGCTCTTCCTCACGGGTGTGCCCGACGCGCTCGTGCGGAACTGCCGCATGGCGGGCGACCGGACGGAGTTCGTGGACTGCGAGAAGCTCACGTTCGACGGGAACCGGGTCAACTCGGTCGAGATCGTCTTCAAGCAGACGCAGCCGGGGCGCTTCAAGGACACGAAGCTCCAGAAGTCCGACATCTACACGACCAAGGTGGTGTTCGAGGCGCCCGTCGGGAAACAGCGCGACCAGGTCCCCGTGGACAAGTGCTGGTTCGGCGGGCTCACGCGGAGGGAGGAGATCGCGGAGAAGGTGATCCGCGACGGCGACGACGACCCCGAGTGCGGCGTCGTGGTCGTGTTCCGGAAAATCCTCGACCGTCCGCTTGATCTCGCCGGCAAGACGAACTAGCCCGGCCGGTGCGCCCCCCGGACCCCCTCCGCCTCCGCCGCCGGGGGCGCGCGCCTCATCCTATTCGTGGCGCAGCGCGGCGATCGGGTCGAGGCGCGCAGCTCGGCGCGCCGGGAAGAGGCCCGAGAGGACGCCGGTGCCCATCGAGATCGATACGGCGAGGAGGATGCTGCCGGGCGTGATGATCGCCGGCCAGCCCGTCCAGGCCGCGAGGAGATGGCTCATGCCGTAGCCGACCGCGACGCCGAGCATCCCGCCGAGCGTCGCGATCACCGTCGTCTCCGTCAGGAACTGCGCGACGATGTGCCGCCGTCTCGCGCCGAGCGCGCGCCGGATGCCGATCTCGCGCGTCCGCTCGGTGACGGTGGCGAGCATGATGTTCGCGATCCCGATGCCGCCCACGAGCAGCGAGATCGACGCGATCGCGATGAGCGCGTACCGCAGCACCTCCTGCGTCTTCCGGCGGAGCGTGAGCTCCTTCAGCGGCACGACGATCTCGAAGTCGTCGTCCTCGTGGTTCCGGGAGAGCACGCGCTGGAGCATCTCCACCGTGAGGAGCACGTCGTCCTCGCTCTTGACGCCGACGATGAGCTGGCTCAGCTGGACGTCGGTCGCCTCGCGCGAGCCCTGCCGCGACTTGAGGATGTGCGTCCCGAGCCGCTCGTGCACGGTGCGGTAGGGGACGTAGATCTCCTTCGACTTCGCGTCCACGTTCATCGCCTTGCGCTGGAAGTCGAGGAGGGGCTCGTCCTCGAGCACGCCGACGACGGTGTAGTACTCGCCGCCGACGAGCAGCGGCAGCCCGAGCGGGTTCTCGAGGATGGCGAGCTCCTTGAAGAGGCTCTCCCGCACGGCGCAGACCCGTCGCAACGCGATCGAGTCCGCGTCGGTGAGGTTGCGGCCGCGGCTCACGGCGAGGCCGAACATCGCCATGTGCCCGGGCTCCACCGCGTAGACGGTCGCCTCGACCTTCCTGCTGCCGTGCCACGCGAGTTCCGGCCGCATGTGCACGGGGAGCACGCGGTCGAGGCCGGGCACGGTGTCGCGGATCTGCCGCTCGTCCTTGTAGGTGAGCCCGTACCGGTTGAAGGCCCACTGGTTCGTCTCCGCGTCCTTCTTCTTCGTCGCCGGCTTCTTCGAGTTGACGATGATGTTCCGGAGGCCGAGCCTCCCGAACTCCGCGAGGAGCGTCTCCTGCATGCCGGCGCCGAGCGCCATCATCGCGATCACCGAGCCGACGCCGAACACGACGCCCAGCGCGGTCAGGAGGCTCCGGAGCGGGTAGCCGACGAGGTTCCGGAGCGCGAGGAGGAAGAGCTGCACGAGCCGCTCGCGCATCAGCGGCCCTCGCGTCCGGTGTGGGGGGGCTCCGGGGGCCTCACGAGGCCTCCTTGAGCCGCCCGTCCTGCAGCCGCACCGTCCGGCCCGCGCGCCTCGCGACCGCGGAGTCGTGCGTGATGAGGACGATCGTCCGCCCCTGCCGGTGGAGCCCCTCGAGGAGCTCGAGCACCTCGGCGCCGGTCTTCGAATCGAGGTTGCCGGTGGGCTCGTCGGCGAGGACCAGGATCGGGTCGTTCACGAGCGCGCGCGCGATCGCCACGCGCTGGCACTCGCCGCCCGAGAGCTGCGACGGGCGGTGGGAGAGCCGGTGGGAGAGGCCGACCGTCGCGAGGAGGTCCTCCGGGCGGCGCCCCTCTCCCCCGCGCCCCCTCGCCCGGTAGAGGAGAGGCACCTTCACGTTCTCGAGGACCGTGAGCTGCGCGATGAGGTTGTAGCTCTGGAAGATGAAGCCGATCCGGCCGTTGCGGATGAGCGAGAGCCGGTCGTCGGAGAGGTTCGCGACATCCTCGCCGTCGAGGAGGTACGCTCCGCCGGTAGGCCGGTCGAGGCAACCGAGGATGTTGAGGAGCGTCGACTTGCCGGAGCCCGAGGGCCCCATGATCGCGACGAACTCGCCCGGCAGGACCTCGAGGTCGAGGCCGTGGAGCACCTCGACGCGGGCGTCGCCTTCCCCGTAGGACTTCGTCACGCCCCGGAGGGCGAGGACGGGGGTCGTCACAGGGGCTCCGCCGCCGGCGCCGCGCCGCGCGGAAGTGCGGACAGCATTGCCGCAGCGCGACGGCACAACCCGTTGTCCGGCAACGCGTTGCGCGCGCCCAAGGGCGTATGGGATGCCATGGTCAGTGGAGGAGGACGTGGTCGCCTTCGGAGAGACCGGACTTGATCTCGATCTTCGTGTCGTTCGTCGCACCGACCGTCACCTCGACCTCCTCGGTCCCGCTGCCGTTCCGGCGCACGCAGTAGCGCTTCCCCTCCTTCTCGCGGACGGCCTGGAGCGGGACCGCGAGGCAGTCGTTGACCTCGCCGACCTGGATCTCCGCGCGCGCGGACGTCCCGGTCTTCAGGTTCAGGTCCCTGCCCTTGAGGGAGATCTCGACCTTGAACCGCTTGACGTCGTCGCCGCCCCACCAGTTCTGCCCCGCGTTGGCCACGGAGTCGATCTTCACGATCTCGCCGTCGAAGGTCCGGTCCTTCTGCGTCTCGCTCGTGACGAAGGCCTTCATGCCGACCTTCAGCTTGTCCACGTCGGCCTCGTGGATCTGGATCGTCACGGCCATCTCGCTCGGGTCGGGGAGCGTGATCAGCACCATGCTCTGCCAGACCTGCTGCCCGACCTTGATGTTCTCCCGGTTCCAGGGCTGGTCCTGGTCGCCGTAGATGACCGTCCCGTCCGTCGGGGCCCTGATCTCCATCTTCGAGAGGATCTCCTTCGTCTTCTCGAGCTGGAACCTCGTGGACGAGAGCGACGTCTCGCGCTGCCGCACCTGCGCCGCCTTGTCGGCGAGCTGCGCCTCGGCGGCCTGCTTGGCCTGCTCGAGGCCCCGGTCCGCCTCCACGACCGCGGCCTCCTTCTTCCGCAGCTCGAGCGGGCGCTTGTACTCCTCGTGGCTCTTGAGCTCCATCTTCGCGGTCTCGAGGTCGTTCCTCGCCTTCTTGAGCTGGATCCGCGCCTCGCGCACGTCGTTCTCGGTGACGAAGTCCTCCTTGCGCAGCTCCTCGTTCGCCTTCAGCCTCTCCTCGCTGCGCGTCACCTCGGTCTCCGCCGACTCGACGGCCAGCGCGAGCTTCCGCCGCTCCGCCGGGTCGTCCGCCTCGAGGAACTTCTTCAGCTCGACCTTCGCGACCTCGACCGCGAGCTCGGCCTTCTCGACGTTCGTCTGGTTCTGCTGCCTCTGGATCAGCTCGTTCGTCGTCGCGCTCTTCAGCTCCGCCTCGAGCTGGGTGACCTGGTTCTCGAGCTGCTCCCGCTGCTTGTCGATCTCCTGCTTGTCGAGCTTCACGAGGACGTCGTCCTTCCGGACGGTCGTGCCCTCCTCGATGATCCACTCGATCTTCGCGTACGCCTCGGCGCTCAGCTTCGTCGCGTTCTTCGTCTTGAGCGTGCCCTTCTCGCCGAGCGTGATCGGGAGCCGGCCGCGGGAGACCGCGTGCGTCCCCCCTTCCCGGGGCCCATCCCCCTTCTTCCTGGCGCAGGCGGCGAACGCGAGCAGGCCGACGAGGAGGACGCGGGTCACCGGACCACCTTGCCTTCCTTGTCGACGAAGAGGAGCCCCA
>JAKLKT010000224.1:0-13171 GCA_023150495.1 Planctomycetota bacterium | reverse complement strand
AGCGGTCGTTGAGGCTGTTCTTCGCGTCCGCGAGGTCGTTCGTCGCCTCGACCACGTCGCGGTTGCTGCCCTTCCCGGCGCGGTTCTCGAGGTCGGCCTTGAGCAGCAGCCGCTCGATCGTCCTGATGTTGTCCTTGTCGTTCTGGATCTGGAGGCGCGTCTGCCGCAGGCGGCGCAGCGCGTCGCGCACGGAGAGGATCGCGTTGTCCTCGGTCAGCTGCAGCGACCGCTTCGACTGCTCGTAGGCGAGGATCGCCCCCTTGTAGGCGTTCCGCTCCGCCTTGCGGTCGAGCGGGATCTCGAGCGACAGGCCGAACGCCCAGTTGTCGGGCTCGGCGCCGAAATCGGCGAGCGTGTTGCCGATCGCGATGGCGTTGTAGGACGCCGTGAAGTTCAGGTCGGGGAGCAGCGCGTTCTTCGCGACGAGGACCGCGCGCCCCGCGTCCTCGTTCTGCTGGCGTGCGGTCGCGAGATCGAGGCGGTTGGCGAGTGCGGCCTCGACCGCGCCGTCGATCGTGGGGTCGACATCCGGCGGCTCCGGGATGTCGTCCACGACCTCGAAGGCCGCGGAGAGCGGCAGCCCGAGCGTGATCTTGAACTGGTCGAGCGCCAGCTGGTAGCCCTGCTGGGCGTCGAGGAGCGCGTTCTGCGCGTTCCTGTGCTCGCGCTCGGCGCGGAACACGTCCGTCTGCGTGCCCATCTCGAGCCGGTAGAGCGCCTTCGCCTGCCGCTGCACGTAGTCGTTGCTCGCGACGCGGTTCTCGGCGTTCTTCACGCCCCGGCGCTGGCTGACGAGGCTCGCATACTGCTGGATGATCGAGATCGTGAAGTCCTGGCGGTAGAGCTCGAAGGCGCGTGCCTGGTAGACGAGGCCGCGCTCGGCCAGCGTGAGCGGCTCCCATGCGACCGACTTCCCCGCGCCGCGCAGGAGCGGCTGCGTGAACGACGCGGTGCCGGTGACCGTCCCCTCGCTCTCCGGCTCGTGGACCTGCGTCAGCTGCCCGGTGATCGTGAGGCTGCCGCCCGTCGGGAGGACGGCGCGCGTCCCGGTGAAGGCGAGCGCGGTCGTCTCGAAGAGGGGGATCTCCTCGCCGTCGGTGAGGTTGTTCGAGAGGCTGCCGCTGAAGACCCACTCCTCGAAGTCGCGGCGCGTGAGCCCGACGCCCAGCGCCGACAGGAAGAACGACTCGCGCTGCGTCTGGTAGTCCCGGTTGCACTCCGTCCCGATCCGCAGCGCGTCCTCGAGCGTCAGGACGGCGGGCACCTCGACCGGGGGCGGGCGGTCCTCCCGCTTGGGCGTGTCCGGCGCGGGCCGGACGAGGTTGGTCCGGAAGGCCTCGACCGACGCCTCCCCTTCCCTCATGATCTCGTTCCCCTCGCGGTCGGCGGAGCGCTCGTATCGCGAGGCGCAGCCGCCGAGCGCCGCGAGGAGGAGGAACGCACGCAACCTGAACGTCATCCGCACCTTCCGTAACATACGCACGCCCGCGCCCGATGGTGCCCCGATTGTGTCACGGGATTGTGATCCGGGGGCGCCGTGCCGGGATTGGACGACGGGGCGGCGCGCCTACGGCGCCTTGACGGCGAGGAGGCAGGCGAAGTTGAGCCAGCGGAAGAAGGGGTCGATGGTCGAGAACCCGGCACGCTCGAGCATGAGCCGGTTCTCCTCCAGCCGGTAGGGGACGAGCACGTTCTCGAGCGCCTCCCTCTTCCGCTGGATCTCCGCGTCGGAGTAGCCGCGCGACCGCTTGTAGCGCAGGTAGTGCTCGATGTAGAGCCGGTTGAGGAAGGAGTCCGAGAGGAGGACCTTCTCGGAGAGGAAGAGGGCCCCGCCCGGCTCCAGCGCCAGAAAGATCCGCCGGACGAGCGACTCCCGGTAGAGCGGCCGGACGAACTGGAGCGTCCAGTTGAGGAAGACGATGCGGCACGGCCGGAGGTCGACCCCCGCGTTCAGATCGGCCTCGAGGAGCTCGACCCGGCTGCCGGCGGGCGCGAGCTTCGTCCGCGCCTTCTCGAGCATGGCCGGGGAATTGTCGAGGCCCACGAACCGCGCCGTCCCCGGGCACCGGGGGTGGGACGAGAGCAGGTGGAGCGTCGTGCCGGTGGAGCAGCCGAGGTCGTAGACGAGGCTCTCCCGCTCCGGCAGGAACTCGACCGCGAGGTCGACCTGGAGGCGCTGCACCTCGTCGTAGTAGGGCACGCTCCGGGCGACCATGTCGTCGAAGACGCCCGCGACCTTCTCGTCGAACACGAAGTCCGAGACGCGCCCTTCCCCGTCGAAGATCCGGTCCTTCATCGGCCTCCTCCCGCGCGGAGCGCGAGGCAGAGAAGCTTCGCACGATAGCAGAGGTCCGCAAGGGCCTCGTCGTCCTCGTCCTTCCCGATCCGGAGGATCGCGCCACGGGCTCCCGTGAGGAGCCCCGAGAGGACGCGGACCATCCGCGTCGCGGGGTCCCGCGCGTCCACGAGGCCCCTGGAACGCCTGTGGAGCCTCCGGATGCCGTGGCGGCGGAGGATCGCCTTGTCCGCGCCGGGCGCCAGCTCGGCGAGGAAGATGGGGGGGTCCGGGGGCCGTCCCGGGCGGTGGCCGAGCGCGAAATGGTGGAGGAGGAAGCTGAAGAGGGCGAGCACCTGCTCGTCGCGGAGGGGCCCCTTGTTGAGGCGGAGGAGCCGGTCGAGAATCGCGTCGGTACGAGGGGCGTCGTAGAACGGCCTCCCCTCCTTCGCCTTCCGTGCGTGGAGCTTCCGGACGATCGCCGCCCGCCGGTTGAGGAGGCGGAGGAGCTCCGCGTCGATCCCCTCGATCTCCGCCCGCGCGCCCCCGAGCCCCCCCAGCTTTCTCATCGAGCACCTTCCGGCCGGAGCCACGTGGTCCGCTTCTTCGCGATGCGCGCGAGCGCGTAGAGAAGCGTCGCCGCGACAGCAACGGCCGCGACCGGGACGAGGCGCCGGTCGAGGTCGCCCGCGCGGTGCGCGCCGTAGGCGAGGACCGCGGCTGCGAGCATGACGTTCAGGTAGAGCGTGCCGTGTTCCTTCGAGACCACCTTCCGCCAGTCGAACGGGTGCCGGAGCGTCGCGAGCGCGCCGCCCGGGCGCGGCAGGAAGCGCGGGACGCGCGCGCGGTAGGCGCGGTACTCGTCCCCGAAGCGGCCGAGGAGGTAGGTCTCCTCCGCGAGCGTGATCGAGAGGTAGGCGAGGAGGAAGAACGCGCCGCCGACGGCGAGCGCGAGCGGGCTCCCCGACAGCGCGAGGAGGCCGAGCAGCGCGAGCAGGTTGCCCACGTACATCGGGTTCCGGCAGTGCGCGAAGACGCCGCCCGTGACGAGACCGCTCGCGTAGATGCGGCCGTCCTTGCCGCCGCGCTTGATGTAGGCGAGGCCGATCGTGAGCACGCGGAGCGCCTGGCCGAGGGTGAGAAGTGCCACGCCCGCCGCGAGCCAGGCGGGGCCCGCGTGCTCCGGCGGCGGCGGGAAGAGGAGCACGGCCGCGAGGAACGCGGCCGGGAACAGCGCGTTGCGCGTGCGGAAGAGGAAGTGGCCGGCCGCCTCGAGCGGCGCACGGAGGGACGTCACGGGGCGCCTAGGATCGCACGCGGGGGCGGCAGGCGACAGCGGCCGCCCCCGGGTCACTTTTCCGGGGGACCTGTGGAACAATGCGTGCTCCGATGGGTATGCGAACGATGTCGGCGCTGACGGCGCTCGTCGCGCTCGCGGCCGCGGAGGAGGGCAACCTCCTCCCGAACGGCGACCTCGAGAAGGGGACGGAGGGCTGGGTGTTCTTCCAGCTCGGCGGGGCGGACGGGCGCGAGGTCGAGAAGGGGGCGCTCCACGTCACCAAGGCGGCCGACTCGCCCGAGCGCCCCGCGATGATCTGGACCGACTACGCGCTCGGGGGCGCCGGCGAGGGGACGCTCGCCTTCTCGATCCGCGCCAAGGGGAGGAAGCTCGGGCGCGCGCAGATCCTCTTCATCCTCTGGGACGACGCGGGCAACCCGTTCGCCGAGGAGAAGGTGCTCGACGGCGACCTCGGCGCGAAGTGGAAGACGTTCGAGGCGACGATCGCGATCCCCGGGCCCGCGAAGGGCGGGCGGATCCTCGTGAAGCTCTTCGGGAAGGGCGAGCTCTGGCTCGACGACGCGAGCGTCACGATCGCGGGCGCGCCGCCGGCGGAGCGGGGGAAGACGGGCAAGCTCGGGCTCAGGAACGGCGACTTCGACACGTCGAAGGACGGCTGGGCGGCGTTCCCCGGCTCGGACGGCCTCCGCGTCGCGCTCGACGGGAAGGAGCTCCGCCTCTCGCGCGGCGGGCACCGGCTCTACCCGGAGCTCGGGGTCCAGCAGGTCGTGAAGCTGCCGGGAAAGGCCAGGAAGGTCGCGCTGAAGTGCAAGGCGCGCGCGGAGGGCGCGACCGCGATCGTCGCGCTCGTCGCGGAAACCGAGGAGGGCGCGCTCGTCGCATGCGCGCGCGCCGAGCCGAAGGGCGAGATCGCGCTCCCCCTGGACGTCCCGCCCGGCGCGAAGCGGCTCCGCGTCGTCCTCGCGATCCGCGGCCCCGGCGACGCGTGGTTCGACGACGTGGTGCTCGAGTGATCCGAGCGCCCGTCCTTCTGCTCTTCGCGGCGGCCGCGCTCGCCGCGCCCGACGAGAAGCGCATCCGCACCGCGCTCCACGCGATCCTCGCGGAGCCGAAGGAGGCGGATCGCGCGAAGCTCATCGACGCGCTCGGCGACGGCGGCGGGCCGCTCGAGGAGATCGAGCAGGTGCTCCGGAAGGGACCCCTCTACCCGCGGGACGCGGCGGAGGGGAAGGGTGTGGTGCGCATCGGGGGGGCGGCGGGGGGGTACGCGTTCACGCACGACGGGGAGCCGTACGGATATGCGGTACACGTCCCGTCGGGCTACGACCCCGAGAAGGGCAGCGCGCTCCTCCTCGACCCCGGCCACGGCACGTGGGCCAGGATGGAGCTCGAGGAGAAGCTCAAGGGGCTCGACTTCTACCGGAACCTCGCGGACTCGGCCGGATGCCGCGACTGGCTCGTCGTCCGGACGGAGATCGTCGAGAGGATCGGACCCGACGCGCGCGGCCTCCCGGAGGAGGAGGGGAACCTCATCTTCCAGCGGATGTTCAGGGACCTGGCGACGCGCTACCACTTCGACCCGGACCGCGTCTACGTGACCGGGCTCTCGCAGACCGGCTTCTGGGCGTGGGAGCTCGGCCTGTGCCGCGCCGACCGGTTCGCGGGGACCGCGCCGATGAGCGCGGTCACGCGGCAGGTGACGGGGCTCCACGCGAACCTGCTCGCGCTTCCCGTCTACGTCCTCCACGGCGCGAAGGACGCCGTCTGCCCGGTCGCGCAGCCGCGCGAGACGTGCAGCGAGCTCGCGCGGATCGGCGTCCCCGTACGCTACCGCGAGTTCCCGAACGCCGGCCACGACGGAAACGTGTGGAACGCGCTGCCGACGGCGCTCGAGCGGCTGAAGGAGCGGCCGCGCGAGCGCTACCCTCGGCGCGTGAGCAAGAGCCTGCAGACGGCGAAGGACGGCTGGTGCTACTGGATCCGGATCGACCGGCTCGAGGACGAGGGAACGGGCAAGGCCGGGCAGCCGCCGAAGGCGGGGATCGACGGCGAGATCGACGGGCAGACGGTGCGGCTCTTCTCCGACGGCGTCTCGCGCGTCACGCTCTGCTTCGCCTCGGAGATGATGGACCTCGGCAAACCCAGCTGAAGGCGCAGTGACCTGCTGTGTGGCACCGAGGCGCGCGGGGCCCCTAGAATGACGCCAATGACTGGCCTGCGGCTGCTCCTGGCCGTCGCGCTCCTTGCCGCCGGGGCGCGCGCGGGAGACCGGCCCTACGACTTCCGCGAGCATCGGCTCGAGAACGGGCTTCGCGTCGTGACGCTCGAGAGGCGCGCCTGGCCGATCGTCGCCGTCCAGGTTTGGTACCACGTGGGATCGAAGGACGAGGCGCCCGACCGGCAGGGCTTCGCGCACCTCTTCGAGCACATGATGTTCCGGGGGACCGACCGCGTCGGTCCCAGCGACCATGCGGATCTGATCCAATCGGTCGGCGGGAGCGCCGGTGCCTACACGACGTCCGACGCGACGTGCTTCGTGAACGAGCTCCCGGCGAACCAGCTCGAGCTCGCGCTCTGGCTCGAGGCGGAGCGGATGGCCTTCCTCCGGATCGACGAGCGCAACTTCCACACGGAGCGCAAGGTCGTCGAAGAGGAACGTCGACAGGAGATCAACCGGCCCTACGGCCTCCTCGCGGACCAGGTGCAGGCCGCGGTCTTCCGGGAGCATCCCTACCGCTGGCCGACGCTCGGGTCGATCGCGCACCTCCGGGCCGCGAAGCTCGAGGAAGTCGAGGCCTTCTGGGCCAAGCACTACGTGCCGAACAGCGCGGTGCTGGTGATCGCCGGCGACATCGAGCACGCGAAAGCCCGATCGCTCGCGGAGCGCCACTTCGGATGGATTCCGAGCAGTCCGCTGCCGGCCCGGACGAGGGTGATCGAGCGACCCCAGCAGGAGCGCCGCGACCTCCGCGTCCGGGATGCGCACGCGAAGTTGCCCCTCGTGGGCGTGTTCGTCCGCACGGTCCCTTTCGGTCACCCCGATGTCGTCCCGCTCCGACTCCTGTCATGGATCCTCGCGGGTAGGCATCGAAGTCGGCTGTACCGGGCCGTCATGTGGGAGCGCCCGTTCGCCCACAACGTCTATCCATGCATGACGAGGGAGATGGAGGATCACGGCCTCTGGGGTGTGGCGGCACAACTCAAGGGAGCGGGGGACGAGGAGCGGGCGCTCGAGGCGATCGAGGCGCAGCTCGACCAGTCCATGGAGAGGGTCGTGACGGACGAGGAGCTTGAGCGGGCGCGTCGTTGGCTCACGGCGGAGGATGCTGTGGCTCGCGGAACCGTCTCGGGGGCCGCACGGCAGCTCGGCTGGGCGGCGTCCCTCGGGGACGCGGAACAGGTGAACCTTCGCCTGGACGCGGTGCACCAGGTCACCGCCGCCGATCTCCTCCGTGTCGCCCGGAGCTACTTCCCCGAGTCGAACAGAACCAGGGTCCGCGTGGAACCCGGTGGACCACCGGTCGCTCCCGAGGAGGGAGCGGTACCGGCGTTGCCGCCCGGGAACCTTGTCGCGCGACGCACCGGTACGAAGGCGAATCTGCAGCGACCGGCGTCCTTCCCGGCGTCGCCCCCGATCGGTCCCCCGCTGGCAACCTTCCCCACCATCCCGCAGTCGCGCCGCCGGCTCGACAATGGCCTGGAAGTCGTGGTCGTTCCGGATCGCGACGTGCCCCTGGCCTCGTGCAGCCTCTCGTTCCGTTTCGGTGCGGCATCCGAGGCGAAGCCGGGCGCAGCCAACCTCGCGGTGTCGCTGCTCACGCGAGGCACGGCCAAGCGCGACGCGACGGCCCTCCTGGAGGCTTCCGAGGGCGCGGGCGTGACCTTCCATGGCCGTGCGGACCACGACGCGGCCCATGTCGTGGCGAGGTGCTTTCCGGAACAACTCGATGCCGTCGTGGAGCTGCTCGCGGAGATGGCACGTTTCCCGCGCATGGACGGGGAGTACCTCGAGCTCGAACGCGGGATGCTGATCCGGTCATTGGATTCACGCCTTCGCGACGCGACCGAGCTGGCGGACGCGGTCTTTGGACGGCACCTCTACGGGACACACCCGTATGGCCGGCTGGCGACGGGTGCGGTCGACGACATGAGACGCCTCACCCGCGAGGACCTGCTCGAGTGGTGGGGGCGGTTCGGGCGCCCCGACGTCGCGGTGCTCTACGTCGCGGGAGACGTCGCGCCCGAAGCCGCCTTTCGCAGTGCCGAGCGTCACTTTGGGGATTGGAAGGCCACGGGGCCTCCTCCCGAGCCCGTGCCGAGGCCGCCGCCCGGCCGCGAGAAGCGCCGCATCGTGATCGTGAACCGCCCCGGCTCCGTGCAGAGCGAGATCCGCGTCGGGCAGATCGCGATCACGCGACACGATCCCGACTGGGCCGGCGCTCACCTGCTAAGCGTGATCCTCGGGGGCACCCCGACCTCGCGCGTCAACAAGCGGCTTCGGGAGCGCCAAGGTCTCACCTACTGGGCTGACGGCGGGTTCGCCGCGGAGCGGGAGGCGGGCATCTTCTGGATGCGGACCTCGACAGAGACGGCTCGGACAAGCGAGGCATTGGCGGATCTCCTCGATGTCCTTCAGCAGCTGCGAGGGGAGGGGCCGACGCAAGAGGAGATCCGTCGCGCCCGCAACTGCGTTGCTGGCCAACTGGCCTCGCGCTGGGAGGCCCCGGAGGCGGTGGTCGCGGACGTCTGGCTCGCCGACAACATGGGCCTGACGCCCGACTACATCCAGAGGACCCTCGCGGCACACGCGGCGGCCACCCCCGACGATCTGCGCCGGATCGCCCGGACGCGGATCGACCCGGACACCCTCCTGATCGTCGTGGTCGGCGACGCGGCGAAGATCCAAGCGGATCTCGCGACGATCGCGCCGGTGACCGTGCAATGACCCGGGCGACCCGGAGAGATGCCTTCCAAGCGTCTGGCATGGGTGCGAGGCCGGGTCGCGTGTTCAGCTCGCACGTGCTCCTCTTCGCAAGATGGGGCCTCCCCGCCTTCCTCCTTTTCCAGCTCGCGGCCTCCGGCGACGAGGAGGTGAACCCCGTCCACCCGGCCGCCGCGGACCTCCTGCGCGATCCCGCGAGGTGCGTCGCGTTCGCCGAGGAGGCGGGACGCGCGATCCTCGCGCGGAGCCCCGGCGACGACCCCTCCGTGTACTCCGGCGAGGCGGGGGTCGCGATCCTCCACGACGGCCTCTACCGCGCGACGCGGAAGAAGGAGTGGCTCGACGCCGCGCGCGCGGCGCTCGACCGCGCTGTCGCGGCGATGGGCGACGACCCCGGGCTCTACTCGGGCCGCGCGGGGGTCGGGCAGGCGTGCCTCGAGGCCTTCGGCGCGACGGGCGACGGGGCGTTCCTCGCGCGGGCGCGCGAGTGCGCGAAGGGGCTCCTTGAGCCGAAGGCGACGGGAGTGCTCCGCGGCGCGGCCGGGATCGGGATCTTCCGGCTGAACCTCCACGCGGCGACGCGCGCGAAGGAGGACCTCGACGCGGCCGTCCGGCTCGGCGACTGGCTCGCGACCCGCGCGATCGCCGTCGACCGCACGGTGTGCTGGCGCGAGCTCGACGACGAGACTTCGCGGATCTACAACGGCTTCGCGCAGGGCGCCGCGGGGATCGGCTACTTCCTGCTCGGGCTCGCGGAGGCGACCGGCGACGGGCGATTCCTCGACCTCGCCGAGCGGGCCGGGCGCTTCGTCGCGAGGAACGCGATGCCCGACGACCGCGACGGGTGGATCTGGCACCGGACCGTGCCGCCGATCGAGGGCGACGCGATCCGCGTCCAGTGGTGCCACGGGCCGCCGGGGAACGGCCTCCTCTTCGCGGCGCTCGTGCGCGCGGGGAGGGAGCAGTTCCGCCCCGCGCTCGAGCGGTGCCTCGTGACCACCCGGCGGCTCGGCCGGACGGCGCGCGCCGGCGGCTGCCAGTGCCACGGCGTGGCGGGCAACGCGGGGCTGCTGCTCGAGGCGTACGCGCTGACGAGGGAGGAGGCGCTCCTCGCGGAGGCGCGCCTCTGGGCGACGGCGCTCCTCGAGCCGAAGGGCGACGGGTTCGCGCTCGCCACGGGCTACGACTCGTCGTACATGCTCGGCCTCGCGGGGATCGGCCACTTCCTCCTGAGGCTCGCCGACCCGGCCGGCACGCCCCTGCCGCTGATGGTCGCGGATGGGCCCCGGGAAGGGGGAGGCAGGTAGCGGCTTTTGTGCCTGCCGGGGGATCATGGTGGCGGAGGTCTGTCATGGCATCCCGCAACTGGATCCTGCCCCTGCTCCTCTCGCTGCCGGTCGCGGCGGTCGTGCTCTTCCTCGGCGCGTGCCTGCCCGTCGGCGCCGGCGACCCGGAGGCGAGCAGGATCGACGAGCGCCTCGCCGGGACGTGGGTCGAGATCAACGAGGACGGCTCCGACGGCGACGTCGTCGTGCTCCTGCCGTTCGACGGCCGCGCGTACGCGATGCGCTCCGTGAAGATCGACCGCTCGGGGGGCGGCGCGCGCATCGAGAGCGAAGGGCTCTACAAGGCATGGCTCGCGGCGATCGGGGGCGTCACGTTCCTCACGGCGCAGCCGCTCTACCCGCGCGAGGCCGTCGCGGACGGCAAGGTGCCCGGCTTCCTCGTCGCGGCGATCGCGCTCGCGGAGGACGGCGGAAAGGCGGAGGCGCGCGGGGTCGATCCCGGCTTCGACGCGCTCGCGCCGCTCCGGGCGCTGCCGGGCCACGCGTCGTACGAGCCCCCCGCGGAAGGCGCGAAGGTCCCGACCGGGGAGGAGGCGCGGGCGCTCCTCGGCCGCGTCCTCGCGGAGCACGGGAGGAACCCGAAGCTCTACTCCGTCACGGTCACCTACCGCCGGCTGACCGACAAGGCGCTCCTCAAGGCGCTGTTCGAGACCGTGACCGGATGACGGCCTACGGCGCGCTCGTCCTCGCGGCGCTCGTCCTCGGCTGGTGGGTCGCACGAAGGGGTGCCGAGATCGACCGCGTCCACGTCGACCGGATGGCGCCGCTGGTCGTCGCGTGCGGGCTCCTCGGCGCATGGTCGCTCGGGTGGATCACGGAGGGGCCGGGGGGCAGCCGGGCGCTCTACGGCGCGCTCGTCGCGGGCGTCGCCGCGGGGATCTCCTACGCGGCGGCCTGCCGGCTCGTTCTCGGCCGCGTCGGCGACACGTTCGCGGCGGCGATGGCCCTCGGGATCGCGGTCGGCCGGGTCGGGTGCTTCCTCGAGGGCTGCTGCCGCGGGACGCCCGCCGACCTCCCGTGGGCGGCGGGCGGCCGGCACCCGGTGCAGATCTACGAGTCGCTCGGGGCGCTCGGGCTCGCGGGCCTCCTCGTCCTCGCGCGCCGGCGCCGGAGGGTGCCGGGGGAGGCGTTCCTCGCGTTCGGGGCGGGCTACGGCGTCCTGAGGTTCTCGCTGGAGCCGCTGCGGGGCAACCACGTCCCGGTCGCGCTGGGCCTCACCCTCCACCAGTGGATCGCGGCCGCTTCGGTCGCCGCGTGCGCGGCGCTTCTCGCCGTCCGCCGGGCGCTCTACGCGAGCCCGCGGTCGAGCACCATGCGGCGGAGCAGCGAGTCCCCGGGCTTCACGGGGTAGCGCATCCGCCTGTCGCGCGTCGCGGGGTCCGCGAGCGGCACCGGGCTCTCCTTCCGCAGCAGGTCCGTGAAGTCCGTGCGGCGCACCGACACGTACGCGTACATCATCAGGTAGCGCGGGATCGTGCAGTCCCGGCTCCCGTAGTGGAAGCAACGGCTGCTGTCGAGGAAGAGGACCGTCCCCGCCGGATACGCGAGCTCGATCAGCTCCTTCCGGTCGACGACGGAGTAGATCTCGTCCGGTCCGACGCCCCTATCGGCAGGAACGAGAAGGGCCCCGACTGCCTGGTCACGTCGCGCAGGCAGACGATCACGTAGACCATCGGCGAGTCGTGGTAGTCGCAGTGGAAGAGCTGGCTCGCGCGGTATCTCCCGTCCCAGTCGGGCACGAAGCGCTGGTCCGACTCCGCGAGGCGGACGCCGAGGGGCTTCGCGGCCGAGAGCGTCGGGATGAAGCCGAGGTAGCGGATCGCCGGCAGGAGCACGTCCGACGAGGTCGCGAAGTCGAGGATCGACGGGCAGCGCTCGATGTGGGCGTCCGTGACGATCTGCTGGAAGAACTCGCGGCTGCCGCCGCCGCGCACGACGCCGCCGCGCTCCGCGATGATGCCCTGCGACTCCTCGAGCAGCCGGTCGAGGTGGGGGAGCGACCTCGACGTGTCGATCGCCCAGCCGTCCTTCATCTCGACGGGCGGCCGCGTCGGCGGCCCGTTCTCGAGGATCAGCTCGTCGAGGCGGCGGAACCCCTCCTCCCGGAACCGGACGCAACGCCGGTTCTTCAGGCCGTTGAACGCGCGGGCGATCCGCATCGTCGCCCGCGATCCGAGAAGCCGGTTGTGGTCGTCCTCGAGCTTCCTCGCCACCCATCGCGTGAGTCCGTTGTCCAGCACGCCGGTTTTCTACCAGAAACCCGGCTGCTACCCTCTGGCCGTGCGCGCGCTCCTCTACTGCCAGCCGCTCACGGGCCTCGGCCACTACACGCGCACGCTCGCGATCGCCCGGGAGCTCGCGACGCGGCACGAGGTCCACCTCGCGTCGGGAAGCAGGCCCTTCCCCGGGGCCCGGGACGCGCCCGGCGTGCACTTCGTGGACCTCCCGGTGCTTTGGCGCGAAGAGGGCCGCGTGGTCGGCGCCCCGCTCGACGAGAGGAGGCGCATCCTGGCGGAGGCGGCGGCGCGGATCCGCCCCGACGTGGTGGTGGTCGAGCACTTCCCGTTCAGCAAGTGGGAGCTCGCGGAGGAGGCGTTCGCGCTGATCGACGCGGCGCAAGGCGCGAGGGTCGCCTGCTCGCACCGGGACATCGCGCTCGGCAGCGACGTGCGCGCGCCCGCGACGCTCCGCGAACGGTTCGACGCGCTGCTCGTGCACGGCGACCCCGCGGTGACCCGCCTCGAGGACCAGCTGCCGTGGGCGCGGGAGATCGCCGTGCCGGTCACGTACACGGGCTACGTATGCGGGAGGGCCCCGGGAACCCGGGTGCCGGAGCGCCGGGTCCTCGCGAGCGCGGGCGGTGGCGCGGAGGCGGGCGACCTGCTGCCCCTCTGCATCGAGGCGTGGCGGTCCTTGGGCGACGGCCGCGCCTTGGTCGCGTTCGCCGGGCCGTTCCTTCCGGAGGATGAGCTCGCGCGGCTCTCCCCGCACGCGGACGTGCGTCGTTTCACGCGCGACCTCGCGGGCGAGATGGCGGCGTCGGATCTCTCCGTGAGCCGCGCCGGCTACAACACCTGCGCGGACATCCTGCTGTCGGGGGTGCCGGCCGTCGTGGTGCCGTCGCCGCGGATGTCGGACCAGCGGCTGCGAGCGCGCCGGCTCGCGGAGATGGGCGCGGTCGAGTCCGTGGCGCCGGAAGACGCGACGCCCCCCGCCCTCGCCGACGCGATGCGCCGCGCGCTCGCCCGGCCCCGCCTGGACCGTGCGATCGCGCTCGACGGCGCGCGCCGGACGCGCGAGGCCCTGGA
>JAKLKT010000223.1 GCA_023150495.1 Planctomycetota bacterium | reverse complement strand
AGCAGCCGGCGCGCGTCCACGGGGGCGAGCCTCGGCTTCCTCGGCCGCACGAAATCGAGCATCTCCCGGAGCGTGCGGTCGAGGCGGTCGATCTCCGAGAGCGCGATCCGCCGCCCTTCGCCGTCCTCCGGGCGCATGCCCGTCTCGACGGCCATGCGGATCGCCGTGAGCGGGTTCCGCAGCTCGTGCGCGATCCCGCCCGCGAGGCGGCCGAGCGCCGCGAACCGCTCGCTCTCGCGCAGCTTCGTCTCGCCCGCGCGGATCGCCTCGACCATCCGCGCGAAGGCGTCCTGGAGGTCGCCGATCTCGCCCGGCCCCCGGGCCCCCACGCCCCCCTCGTAGCGACCCTCGCCGAACCCGCGCACGGAGTCGGCGAGCCGCCTGACCGGCCGCGCGATCGCCCGCGCGACGAGCACTCCGAACAGGAACGCGACGGCGAGCCCGAGCGCGCCGGCCGCGGCGATGGGCATCAGGACGTCGCGCTGCCGCTCGCGGACGCGTTCCCGCTCGGAGAGGACGAGGCAGCGCCCGTGGCGCGGCACGGCCCTCTCGATGACGACGTACGCGCGGCCGCCGACCGACTGCTCCCAGGGATCGCCGGGCGTGAGCGTCGGCTGCAGGTCCCTCGCCCGCACCCCTTCGAGTCCCGGCCCGACCGCGTAGGGGTCGATCACGAGCCCGACATCCATGAGCTCCGCAAGGGCCTCGACGATCTCGATGTGGAGCTGCGGGATGGTCCCGAGCGTCTCCGCGATGCGGGTCGCCTTCACCTCGAGCTCGCGCTCGACCCTGCGGTTGGCGATCCGCACCGCGACCGCACCGAGCAGCGCGAAGAGGACGACGACCGCGACGAGGAGCGGAACGACGATCCGGCGCGCCAGCTTTGCCCCGAGCACGGCGTATCAGGCTACATGGGGGGGCGAGCGCCGCGGCGACCGCCCATGGCCCCCGAAGCCCCCCCTCTTCCGGGCAGGCGGCGCCGCGACCGGCTACTCGTCGGCGAGGATCTCGATCCGCTTCACCATCACCGTCTCGTAGCCGGTGCCGCTCTCCGGGTCGGTGATTCCGATGACGCCCACGCGCTTGCCGACGAAGCGGCCGAGGTCGAACTGGTTCGCGATGAGGTAGTAGCGCATCGTGTCGCCCTCGATGAGGCGGTACGCGGGGTAGCGGCCGACGACGTCCGGCACCCACTTGACGATCCCCGTCGCGACGTAGTGCGGCTTCTTCTCCTTCTCGAACTCCTCGCGGATCTCCGCGAGGCGCCGCTTGTACTTCCGGTCGATCTCCGCGAGCTTCTGGTCGAGCGCCGCGTTGAGCTCGGTCTCCTTCGCCTTCAGCTCCTCCATCGCGAGCACGCGCTCCCTGTCGAGCACGTCGGAGAGGAGCTTCACGCGCTTGTCCTGGTTGTCGGGGCTCAGCTGCGTCCGGTCGATCTCGGCGACCGACTTGCGGACCAGCTCGACCTCCGCCGCGCTCTTCGCCGTCTTGAGCTTCGCGCGCGCGTCGGGCTCGAGCTTCCTGAACTTCGTGTCCGCGGCGGTGTCCTGCACGGTGAGCGCCGGAGCGCCCTTCGCCGCCTCCTCCGCGACCTCGGCGAGCGACGCGGGGCCGATCTTCTTGATGTAGCGCGCGGCCGCGTAGAGCGGGAACCGGCGCGGCACGCGGATCCTGTACCAGGTGCCCTCGCTGTCGGTCTTTCTCTCCTCGAGGATCGAGACGGTCTCGCCCTTCTCGAGGCGGCCGCTCAGCTGGTGGTAGCGCGTCGAGGGCCGCGGGCGCACGAGCACGCGGCTCGCCATCACCTCGCCCTGCCCGCCTTCGCCCTTGTTCACGAGCTCGGCGGACACCCACGCGCTGTAGCCCGCCGGCACCTCGATGAGCGACCACGACGGGTCGTTCGCGTAGGAGCCGAGCACGATCACCTTCGCGCCCTTGTTCACGGTCACGACGGGCTGGTACGCCTCGCCCGGTCCCGCGCGCAGGTTGAGCGAGCTCGCCGTCACCTCGCCCGCGAACGTCTCGTCATCCGCCGCGGCCGTCGTGCCGAGAAGAAGAATGCCGGTGAGCGCCGCGCCAAGAAGCCTCATGTCCCGCCTCCGCGTGTCAAATGCAGTCCTTTGGATCGCCCCGTAGGATCGCGCCGACCGGGGACAATTTCAAGGATATAGTATGCGAAACGCTTTATTCCCCCATATGGAGTGGGCCAAGGCCCACTCGCGCCACCCCCTCCCCGTCGAGCTCGGCTTCTCCGGAGCGAAGGCGCCGAAGGGCTCCCTCTTCCGGGAGCACGGCACCGGGGAGCCCGAGCTCGAGGCGAGGATCGCCCGCCGCTACGGGGTCCCGAAGGACAACGTCTACCTCGTGGGAGGGACGAGCCTCGCGAACTTCGTCGCGATCGCGGCCTTCTGCGACGCGGGCGACACGGTGGCCGTCGAGACCCCCTGCTACGCGCCCCTCTCCGGGATCCCCCGGGGCCTCGGGGCGACGGTCGTCGACCTCCCGCGGCTCGACCGGCCCCTCGGACCGGTGCCCGACGCGGCGTCGCTCGCGGTCGTCACGACGCCGCACAACCCGACGGGCCGGCTCCTCGCCGACGCCGAGTGGGCGGAGCTAGCCCGGTTCGCGGACCGCGGCGGCGTCGTCCTCGTCGACGAGGTCTACCGGGACCTCCAGCGGAAGCCGCCGAAGGTCGCCGCGGCCCGCCACCCCCGCTTCCTCACGACCGCGAGCTTCACGAAGGCGTACGGGCTCGGCGCGCTCCGCCTCGGCTGGGTCCTCGGCGCGCCCGACCTGCTCGCGAATGTGCGCCGCGCGGATAACCTGATTTCCGTACAGGTCGCGACGCCTTCGATCCTCGCGGCCAGGCGCGCGTGGCCGAGGCTCGACGCGCTCCGCCGGAAGGCGATGCGGCACGTGCCGGCGAACCTGCGCGCGCTCCGGAAGTCGGGGCTCCGGTTCGTGGAGCCCGAGGCGGGCCTCACGGCGATCGTCCACGTGGGCGACGGCGACGCGGCGGCCGCGGCGCTCGAGGCGCAGGGCATCGGCGTCGCGCGGGGGTCGTTCTTCGGCGCGCCCGGGTACGTGCGCGTCGCGCTCCACGCCGAGCCGATGCAGTTCGCGAAGGGGGTCGCGGCGCTCCGGGCCTACTGCGGGTTGTAGCGGACGTGCGCGGCCGCCCCGCGGAAGACCGGGAGGCACTTCTCGAACGTCCGCGCCGTGGACACGCCTCGCACGAGCCCGATGAACCCGCCGCTGCCGTAGTAGCACGCGATCTCGCGCATCTCCTTGCCCCCGGCCTGCCAGCGGTAGACGTAGCAGGTCCCGGGCAGCCCCGCGACGGTCGTCGCCGTCCGCGACTCGATCCGCCCGCCGCCCCGGCTCGCGAGGTCGCGGATCCTCTTCTCCACGAGGTCGCCGCCCGGCGTGGCGCTGGCCAGCCATCCGAACTGCAGCTCCGGGTAGAAGGCCTGGTCGGCCGCCGGCCCGCGGAAGTGGATCTGCGTGCCTCCCTCGATCACCCTGTGCCCCTCGATCCAGGCCTTGGGGACGTAGATCTCGATGTCCCATGCGAGCTTCCGCGTCCCCTCCACGTGCTTCCAGTCGAGGTCCTCGACCGGGGGGGGCTCCGGGGGCCGCGGCGGGGGGTCGGGGGCCTTCGGCTCGTCGCCGCACGCGCCGAGGAGGAGAAGGAACGCGATGCTGCGCCTCATCGTCGGGCCGCCCGGACGCGAGCGGCGGCCCCCATGCTAGCGCACCCGTCGTGCACGTGTTCGCCGCCCGCCGGCTGGAGCGGCCCCGCGAAGGGCATCGCCGGATCGCGCCACGGCCGCGCGGATCACCTCGCGCAGCGGCACCTTCGCCTTCGCCGCGAGCGCGCGGCAGTCCTCGTACTCCGGCGCGACGTGGACGACCTCGCCCGCGTGCTCGCCGACCTTCACCCTCACCGGGCCGTAGCGCGTCCGCACGGTCACGATACGGCGCGGCAGCTCCGTCCGCTCCACGCGGCGGCGCCGCACGCCGAGCGTCGTCCCCTCGCGGAAGAGCACGCTCTCGATGGCAGGCGCCGACGCCTCGCGCCCGAGCGCGGTGACCCGGGTCCCGGGCCTCCCCTTCTTCATCACGACCGGCTGGAGCGTCGCGTCGAGCGCACCCGCGTCGAGGAGCGCCGCGAGCAGGTGCGAGAGGACCTGCGGCGTCGCGTCGTCCACGTCGCAGACGAGCTCGAAGAGCCCGCCCCCGGGGGCGACCGTCTCCCCGACGAGGATCCGGCATAGGTTCGGGTAGTCGTGCGGATCGCGGTCGCCCGCGCCGTAGCCGATCGCCGAGGGCACGAACGCCGGCGGATCCGACATCTCGGCCCACGCCGCCACGAGTGCCGCTCCCGTGGGCGTCACGAGCTCGCCCTGAAGCCCCGAGTCGTAGACCGCGCGGCCCCTCATCAGCTCGAGCGTCGCGGGCGCGGGCACCGGGAGGCGCCCGTGCTCCATCGTGACGAGCCCGGTCGAGAGCGGGAGCGGGCGGGACCACAGCTTCTCGATCCCGAGGGCATCGAGGGCGAGCGCCGCGCCCGCGATGTCGCAGATCGCGTCGAGCGCGCCCACCTCGTGGAAGTGGACCTTCGCGACGGGGATGCCGTGGACCTTCGCCTCCGCCTCCGCGAGGCGCGTGAACGCGGCCGTCGCGAGGTCGAGCGCGCGGGACGGGAGCTTCCCGCGCCGGAGGATCGCGAGGATCTCCTTGAGGCCGCGGTGCGCGTGGCCCTCGCGGAATCTCACCCGGAACTTCCGCCCCCGGAGCCCCCCCCTTTCCACGGTGCCGCAGGAGACGGAGACGGGAAGACGGAGCGACCTCAGCCCCTCCTGCACGCGCTTGAACGGCGCGCCCGCCCCGACGAGCGCTCCCAGGAACATGTCGCCCGCGACGCCCGCGAACGGCTCGAGGAGAGCGACCCTCATCGGCGGATCGCCGCGTAGACCGCGCCGGCGTTGTACGACGACCGCACGAACGGGCCCGCGTAGACGCCGAGGAACCCCATCGCGCGCCCCTTCGCGGCGATCTCCTGGAACTCCGCGGGCGGCACGTAGCGCGCGACCGGGAGCTCGCGGTCCGACGGCCGCAGGTACTGCCCGATCGTCGCGATGTCCACGCCGCTTTCGCGGAGGTCCCCGAGCACGTCGAGCACCTCGGAGGGCTCCTCGCCGAGGCCGACCATGAGCCCCGACTTCGTGAGCACGCCCGGCCGCTTCGCGCGCGCGAGGAGCGCGAGCGAGCCCCGGTAGTCCGCTCCCGGCCGCACGGCCTTGTAGAGCCGCGGCACGGTCTCGATGTTGTGGTTGAAGATGTCGGGCCCCGCCGACGCGACCTCGTCCGCGCCCTCGGGGCGCCCCTTGAAGTCGGGTGTCAGCACCTCGACGACGAAGTCCCCCGCGGCGCGCAGCTCCCGGACGACGGCGACGAAGTGCCCGGCGCCCTTGTCGGCGAGGTCGTCGCGGTCCACCGACGTCACCACCACGTGCGCGAGGCCGAGCCTCCGCGCGGCCTCCGCGACGCGCCGCGGCTCGTCCGGGTCGACCGGGTCGGGCGTGCTCTTCGGCACGGAGCAGAAGAAGCAGCGCCGCGTGCAGTTGTTCCCGAGCACCATGAACGTGGCGGTCTTGCGGCTCCAGCACTCGTTCAGGTTCGGGCACTTCGCGGACTCGCAGACCGTGTGGAGGCCGAGGCCGTCCACGAGGCTCCGGACGGCGGTGGTGGCGCCGCCCGCGGGAAGGGGCTTCTTGAACCAGTCGGGGAGGCTCCGGCGGCGCTGCCGCGGGGGTCGGGGGGTGCTCGGCACG
>JAKLKT010000222.1 GCA_023150495.1 Planctomycetota bacterium | reverse complement strand
CGGCGGGCGGTGTCACCGCGGCGCGGTCCCCTTCCCCGCGCCCCATCCCCTCCCTCGCGGGGCTACCGGAACCGGCGGCGGCGCTTGCTGATCGGCGCCTCGGGCTTTTTCTCGAGCGGCTTCGGCGCGGGCGCCGTGCGGCCGCTCGGCGTGCGCGTCTCCGCGCGCGCGGTGTCGCGCGCCGGCCGCGCGAACGGGATCGGCTCGTAGCCCGTCGACTTCAGGTACGCGTCGAGGTCCGTGACGATGTCCTTCATCCGCTGGTAGCGGATTTCCTTCTCCTTCGCCATCATCTTCTGGATCGCGTAGTGGACGTGCGGGGAGATGTTCAGCGACTTCAGCTTGTCCGACTTGAGCGACTGCATGATCTGCTTGCTCATCACCTCGAAGTCGTCGTCGCCCGAGAAGGGGACCTCGCCGACCACCATGTGGTAGAGCGTCACGCCGAGCGAGTAGATGTCGCTCCGCTCGTCCACCTCGGTCCCCTTCGCCTGCTCGGGCGAGATGTAGCCGACCGTGCCGACCGTCGTGCCCTCCGCCTCCTCGCGCGCCTGGCCGACGAGGAGGCAGAGGCCGAGGTCGATGAGCTTCGCGTTCCACTTCGTGTCGATGAGAACGTTCCCGGGCTTGATGTCCCGGTGGATGATCCCGTTCTCGTGGAGGTACTGGAGCGCGCTCGCGATCTGCCGCGTGATGTGCAGCGCGTTCGGGCCGTCGAGCCGGCCGCGCCGGTCGATCTCCTCGAGCACGGTCCCGCCGTCCACCCACTCCATCGCGACGTAGCGGAAGCCGTTCACCTTCCGGACCTCGTACCCCTTCACGATGTTCCCGTGCGTGAGCTTGCAGAGGAGCTGCGCCTCCCGGAGGAAGCGCTTCAGCGCCTTCACCATCAGCTCCTGCTCGGGGTGGAGCACCTTCACCGCGACATCCCGGCCCGTCGGCTTGTGCATGCCGCGGTAGACGCGGGCCGACGCGCCGTCGCCGACGAACTCCCGGAGCTCGTAGTCCGGCAGCGGCTGCAGCCGCTCCAGCGGCTCGTCCGTGAACGTGGGCGCTGCGTCCGCGGGGATGAGGCCCTTCTCGACGAGCAGGTCGACGAGGGACACGACCTTGCCCTGCGTCAGCAGCTTGCCCTGCTGCGCGAGCACGGTCTGGATCTCCTCCTGGTTGAGGATGCCGCTCCGGAAGAGCAGCGAGGCGAGCTCGATGTCCCTCTTGGTGGCCATCTGCGGGTCGCGGGCATCCTAACAGGTTGATGGGGCGGAAGTTACGCCGGGGCGGGAAAAAGACGCTGCACGGTCGTCCCGCGGGCGGAGAATGGGAGCATCGGCCAGATGCTCGTAGCCCACATCTTCCTTCCTTCAAAAATGCCCTAGATCGAACACGGGTGTCTGGCTAGTTCCCTCCGCGGGCGACCGCCCGGTCGCCCGCGCTTTCTTTCGGGCCCCGCGCGTAAGAGCCAGCGGCGCCTAGGTTTACAATCCCGAGCCCCGATGACCCGGCGTCTCGTGCTCCTCTGCCTTGTCGCGACCGCGGCGCACGCGCAGGAGTACGAGCGGCTCCTCGCCGACGCCCGGCGGCTTCTCGCCGACGAGTCGCGCCCCGTCGGCGAGCGGTTCGACGCCCAGTACGAGAGGCTCGGGCAGGTCGCGCTCGCCCATCCCGACCGGTGGGAGGCCTACTTCGAGCGCGGCGAGAACCGCTGCAAGCGCGCGTTCTACTACCGGAGCGAGGTCGAGATGTACCTCGCCCGCGCCCGGGCGGGCGGCATGGACGACGAGACGCACCGGAGGACGCAGGTCGAGGCCACGGCGCGGATCGAGGCCTACAGGGTCGACGCGCACCGCGACTTCTCGCTCGCCGAGGCCGCGATGGTGCGCCGCGGGCAGGTCGACCGCGACCGGCTCCTCTTCGCCAACGCGGCGATGAAGTTCGCGGGGCGCGAGTACCAGAAGGCGAGGCACGGCGCGACGGGCGCGATCGAGGACTTCAAGGAGCTCGTGCGGCGCAACTTCCTGCCCGAGCTCTGCGGCGACCACCTCGCGCTCTGCTACCTCGATGTCGGCCACGGGTACTACCTCCAGGACCAGTTCGAGGCCGCCCACGAGGCGTGGGACCAGGGGCTCAAGTGGACGCGCCAGCCGCACCTCCGCCGGATGCTCCTCACGAACAAGGCGGGCGCGTACGAGCTGGACCACCAGTACCCGCTCGCCGAGAAGGTCCTGAAGGAGCAGATCGCGACGGACCCGGACGACCCGGCGCACCACAAGAACCTCGGCCTCGTCCTCGGCTACCAGAACCGGCTCAAGGAGGCGCTCTACCACTACGGGCGGGGGCGCGAGCTGTCGGGCGGCCCGGCCGGCGTGAAGGCGCTCTTCAACGGCAACGCCTGGCTGCGGGCGGCCGTCATCCACGGCACCCTCCTCGAGCGCGACGGCGACATCCGCCTCGCGTGGCGCCTCTTCCTCGAGTACCGCCATCTGTTCGGCGACGACTACAACTTCAGCCTCTGGTTCGGCGACTTCGCCTCCGCGCACGGGCAGTACGACCTCGCCTGGCTCTACCTCGAGCGCGCGCGGGCCCTGCAGCCGCGCTGCCAGCCCCCGTACCAGAAGCTCGTGCAGATCGCGCCGCGCACCACGGGCACGCGCGAGGAGATCGAGGTGCGCACGAAGGCCGCGACGCAGGCGCTCTACGACGCGCAGGCGCGCTACTACGTCGCGGACGAGAGCCCGACGGTCCTGAAGATCTGCGGCGGCGTCGCGGATCTCGGCGACCTCGGCGTCGGGGCGGAGCCCGCGGGGTTCCTCGAGCCCGACCCGCTCGCGGGTCTCGAGGCCTCCCGCCCGCCGGCGTGGGTCGAGAAGGCGTCGGAGTCCCGCGACCCCTTCGTCCCCTTCGAGCCCACGGACGCGCCCGCGCCCCCGCGGCCCCCGGAGCCCCCCCGCACCGGGAGCCCCTGGCCGCTCGTCGCCGCCGCCGCGTGCGCGGTCCTCTTCGCGGGCGGGGCGGCGCTCTTCCTCCTCTTCGGGAGGCGGAAGGCGTGAGCTGGTACGGGCAGGGCCTCCGGTTCCGGTGCACGCAGTGCTCGCACTGCTGCACGGGCCAGGAGGGCTACGTGTGGCTGTCGCCCGACGACCGGCAGTCGATCGCCCGGCACCTCGGGCTCGAGCCCGAGGCGTTCGCGAAGCGCTACGTGCGCCTCGTCGGCCGCCTCTTCGCGCTCGTCGACAAGCCGGACGGCGACTGCATCTTCCTCACCGAGGACAAGCGCTGCGCGATCCACCCGGTGAAGCCGCGCCAGTGCCTCACGTTCCCGTTCTGGCCGCGCATCGTCGAGACCCCCGCGAGCTGGGACGAGATCGCGGAGGCCTGCCCCGGCGCCGGGACGGGGCCGCTCTACGCGAAGGAGGAGATCGACCGCGCGCTCGACCGCGACACGCCGAAGGGAGAGCTGTGGAAGCTCATGTCGAAGCCCTAGCCGAGCTTCGCCGGATCTACGGGAAGGCGGACGAGGAGGCGCGCGGGAACCCGGCGCTCCGGTGCGAGCTGTCGGGCCGGTGCTGCCGCTTCCGCGAGGCGGGGCACGTGCTCTTCGTGACGAGGCTCGAGTACGACGAGATGGTGAGGTGCGGGGGGGCTCCGGGGGCAGGGGAGGAAGGGGTCTGTCCGTGGCTCCGGGGAGGCCTCTGCGGAAACCGGGAGGGTCGGGCGCTCGCCTGCCGGACCTACTTCTGCTCGGACGAGGCGGCCGCCGCCGCGCTGACCGAGAGGCACCACCGGGAGATCCGGCGGCTCCACGAGCGGCACGGGATCCCCTACGACTACCGCCCCCTCCACGGGCACGCCCGCTGACCTCCCCCCGGCCCCCCTCCACCCAAGAAAAGAGCCGCCCGCGCGTTCGGGAACCGCGGCCGGGAAATCGCGTCAGAATGGTGTGATGAGGAACTGCGGCGCTCTCCTCCTGCTCCTCGCGCTCGCCTCGGGCGAAGCGCTGGCCCAAGGGATCGTCCTCGATCGGCTCGTCATCGAGCCGGAGCCGCGCATGCCGGAGCCGCGGCCGCCGTGGCCCGTGCGGCTCGTCGAGCACCGCGTGAAGGCGACCGTCGAGGACCAGGCCGCGGTCTTCGAGATCACGCAGGTCTTCCACAACCCGAACGCGTGGCCGGGCGAGGGGATCTACCTCTTCCCGCTGCCCGAGGGCGCGTCGGTCTCGCGCTTCACGATGAGCATGGGCGGGAAGGACGTGCCGGGCGAGCTGCTCGACGCGAGCCGCGCGAGGGACATCTACCTCTCCATCGTGCAGCGGCAGAAGGACCCGGGGCTCCTCGAGTACGCGGGCCGCGGGCTCATCCGGGCGCGGCTCTTCCCGATCCCCGCGCGCGGCGACACGACGGTCACGCTGCGCTACGAGCAGCTGCTGCCGTCGGTCGGCGGGCTCGTCGAGCTCTGCTACCCGCTGCGCGCCGAGGCGTTCGGGGGCGGGCTCGCGCGCGTGTCCGGCTCGGTCGAGGTGCGCGCGGAAGCGGGCGTGGGCACGGTCTACAGCCCGTCGCACGCGCTCGACGTCGTGCGGCAGGGCGACGGCCGCGTGGTCGCGGGCTTCGAGGAGAAGGCGTCGCGGTGCGACCGCGACCTGCGCGTGCTCTGGGGCCTCGGGCGGGGCGACGTGGATTTCCACCTCGCGTCGACGAAGCCCGCGGGCGAGGACGGCTACTTCCTGATGCTCCTCGCGCCGAATCGCGAGGCGAAGGGCGAGGCGCTGTCGAAGGACATCGTCTTCGTGCTCGACACGTCGGGCTCGATGGGGGAGCGCGGCGGCGAGAAGATCCGGCAGGCGAAGGCCGCGCTCGGCTACGCGCTCGGCCGGCTCGGCGCGAAGGACCGGTTCAACGTGGTCGCGTTCGCGACGGCGCCGAGGCCCTTCCGCGAGGGCGTCGTCGACGCCACGCCGGAGAACGTGAAGGCGGCGATCGCGTTCGTGGAGGGCCTCGAGGCGACGGGCGGCACCGCGATCCACGACGCGCTCGTGGCTGCGCTGAAGCTCGACCGCGCCGAGGGCCGCGTGCCGATCGTCTTCTTCCTCACGGACGGCGAGGCGACCGTGGGTCCCGTGGAGACCCCCGCGATCCTCTCCGCCGTCGAGAAGGCGAACGCGGCGGGCGCGCGCATCTTCTCCTTCGGCGTGGGCGACGAGCTGAACGCGACGCTCCTCACGGATCTCGCCGACAAGACGCGCGGCAACGCGCTCTTCGTGTCGGAGAAGGAGGGCATCGAGATCAAGGCATCCGCGCTCTTCGACCAGGTGGCGTCGCCGGTGCTCACGGATGTGGCGCTCCGCGTGGACGGCGCGGAGGTGCACAGCGTGCACCCGGCGCGGCTCCAGGACCTCTTCAAGGGGCAGCAGGTGTCGGTCGTCGGCCGCTACGGGAAGCCCGGCGCGTGCGCGGTGACGCTCACGGGCAGGCTCGGCGGCAGCGAGGTCACCTACACGTACGACGCCCGGTTCGCCGAGGCGCAGGAGCGCGAGTACCTCCCGCGGCTCTGGGCGATGCGGCAGGTCGGCTACCTGCTCGGCGAGATCCGCGCGAAGGGCGAGAGGCACGAGCTGGTCGGGGAGGTGCGCCGCCTCGGCACGCGGTACGGGATCGTGACGCCGTACACGTCGTTCCTCGTGGTCGAGGAGGAGCGGATGCTCCGCGACCGCGTGACTGCGGGCGGCGGACCGCAGGCGCCCGCGGACGGCCGGCGCCAGGACATCGCGCTCGGCGCGCTCGAGGAGGCGCGGGCGGAGGCCGCCGCCGCGAAGAGGGCGCTCGGCGAGTCGGCGGACACGGG
>JAKLKT010000221.1 GCA_023150495.1 Planctomycetota bacterium | reverse complement strand
GCGCTACGGCGACACGGCGCTCGCGCGGCCGGGGCGGCGCGGCCTCGCGCGGAACGCGCTCGCGGTGCTCGGCGAGGCGGCGTCCGCGGACGTCCGGGAGGCGGCGCTCCGGGATCCGTCGCGGCTCGTGCGGGCGCAGGCCGCTACGACGACGCCGGGCGCGTCAGGAGCAGATCGGACCTCGTGAGGACGCGGCTCTCCGCGGCTCCGGGGAGGAGCACCTTCACGGCGAACGACGGGTCCCCCTGCGCGTCGTAGCGCAGGAGCACGTCGATCCGGTGGAAGCCGCGCTCGAGGTGGACCGATCCCTTCCCGGTGCGCGCGCCGTCCCTCCGCAGGTCGACGACGGTCTTCCCGACGACGATCCGGAAGTCGTTCTTCCCGTGCTGCGCGCCGAACGCGTGCTCGCCGGGCGTCTTCACCTCGAGGAAGAAGGTGATCCGCGCGACGGGCGCGTCGGGCGCGCGCGGGAGGTCCGGGTCCTCCTCGTCGCCCATCGCGAGGAGGTCGCGGGTCCAGAGCGCGGTTCTTGCCGGGATGTCCGGGATCGCGTCGAGCGTCTCCGCCTTGAACCACGCGATGCGCGCGGAGCCGGCGTCGAGGGAGCCTCCGGGCGTGTGGCCCGCGGGCGGGGGCGAGGGGGGCGCGGGGGGAGCGGGGGGCGTCCCGACGGTCGTCTCGATCTGGCGGAGGATCCCGAGCACGCGCTCGTAGACGAGCAGCTTCTGGTCCTCCCGCATGGACTCGGCCGCCTCCATGTACGCGCCGAGGAGCTTCGCCTGGTGCAGGAACGCATCCTCGGTCGCGAGCCGCTGGTGGAGCTCGAGGATCTGGAGCAGCTGCTCCGTGCCGTCGGCCCTCGCCCCGCCCGCGAGGAGAAGGGCGGCGAGCGCGGCCTTCCCTGTTCTCGACATCGGCGCCTCCGTCCGCAGCCGGGGCCGCGGCGGGCCCGGCCTCCCCATTCTAGTTGTCCGCAGGATCGCGGCTGAGGCGGTACGCGCCGGAGCGGGGGATCACCGTCGGATTCGAAGGACACTCAGTACCGGGGGACCGAGGGGTCGATCTCCGTCGCCCAGGCGTCGATCCCGCCCGCGAGCGAGCGGGCGTTGGGGAAGCCCCTCGACCGGAGGTACGCGGCCGCCTCGAAGGACCGCATGCCGAGGTGGCAGAAGACCACGATCTCCCCGTCCGGCGCGGCGGCGGGCGCCTTCATGCCGAGGAAGAGCTGCATCATCGGGATGTGCTCCGCCCCCTCGATGCGGCAGATGGCGAGCTCATGGGGCTCGCGCACGTCGAGGAGGCGGACCTTCTCGCCGCGGTCGAGCCGGGCCTTCACCTCGGCCACGCTGATCTCCAGCACGGCGGGGGATTCTACCGGCGGCCCCCGGACCCCCCCTGCTTCGGCCGCCCGCGGCGTAGAATCCCGCCGTGGACAGGAAGGCCGTCGCGGAGCACCTGCGCGCGCTCGGGATCGAATGCCTGACCGAGGGCCTCGAGCCCTACGGCCGGGACGAGACGATGGACCTCTTCGCTGCTCCGGAGCTCGTCGTGCGCCCGCGCTCGACCCCCGAGGTGCAGGAGGTGCTGCGCCTCGCGGAGCGCGACGGGATCCCGGTCACGCCGCGCGGCGGCGGCACCGGCAAGGCCGGCGGCTGCATCCCGGTCCGAGGCGGGATCGTCCTCTCGCTCGAGCGCATGAACCGGATCAGGGAGATCGACGCGTCGAACCGGTTCGCCGTCGTCGAGCCGGGCGTCGTCCTCTGGACGCTCCATGAGGAGTGCCGGAAGCACGGGCTCCTCTACCCGGTCGACATGTCGTCCGGGGGCTCGTGCGAGCTCGGCGGGAACCTCGCGTGCGACGGCGGCGGCGAGCGTGCGGTCAAGTACGGCACGACGCGCGCGCAGGTCGCGGGCGTCGAGGCGGTGCTCATGGGCGGCGAGGTGATCCGCACCGGCGGCAAGCTGCGGAAGAACGCCGCGGGCTACGCGCTCCACCACCTGATCGTCGGGAGCGAAGGGACGCTCGCGGTGATCACCGAGGCGACGCTCCGGCTCGTGCCGCTGCCGCCGTTCCGGAAGACGCTCCTCGCGGCGTTCGCGTCGCTCGACCGCGCGGCGCATGCGGCGCTCGAGGTCGAGGCGAAGGGGTTCCCGCTCTCCGCGATCGAGCTCGTGGAGAGGGCGGCGGCGGACCTCGCGCAGAGGATGCTCGGGGTCGTCCTCCCCCATCCGGGGGCGGGCGCCTACCTGCTCGCGGAGGTGGAGGGGTTCCAGGGGGGGAGGACCGAGGAGGAGATCGAGGCGGTCGGCTCGGCGCTCCTCGAGTCGGGCGCGGAGGAGGTGGATGTCGCGCCGCGGGAGAAGGTGTGGGCGGTGCGCCACGCGATCGCGGAGGCGATCAAGAAGCTCCCCGGCTACAGCGCCGTGGATACGGTGGTGCCGCGCACCCGCATGCCGGAGCTGATCCGGCGGGCCCACGCGGCCGCGAAGGCCAACGGCATCGAGGTCGTCTGCTTCGGCCACGCCGGCGACGGCAACATCCACGTGGACTTCATCCGGCGCGAGGCCAGCGACCCGCGCTGGGATCCGGGGATCGGGCCGGCCGTGCGCGCGGTGCTCGAGGCGACGGTTGCCCTCGGGGGATCCGTGACGGCGGAGCATGGCGTGGGCCTCCTCCGGCGGGACGACCTCCCCCTCCAGCTCGACCCGGCGACGCTCGCCGCCATGGCGGCGTTGAAACGCGCGTGGGATCCGAAGGGGCTCCTCAATCCCGGCAAGATCTGGCCGCAGGGATGACCGCGCGCGAGGTAGAATCGCGTGCAGTGAAGAAGCGCTACACGGTCGCCGAGGCCAACCGCACGCTCCCCTACGTCCGCTCCATCGTGGACGAGGTGCAGGCGCGCTACCGTGTGATCCAGGAGAGCGGCCGCCGCCACAACGCGCTCGACCCGAAGGAGGAGGCGCGCCGCGCCACCCTCAAGGAGGAGGTGCGCGAGGCCGCCGACCGGATCCGCGCGTGCCTCGACGAGCTCCAGGCGCTCGGCCTCGAGATGAAGGACTACGAGGAGGGCCTCGTCGACTTCCCGGCCGAGTTCGAGGGCCGCCCGATCCTCCTCTGCTGGAAGGCCGGCGAGGAGAGGATCGGCTTCTGGCACGAGGTCGACACGGGCTACAAGGGGCGAAAGCCCGTGCCCGACGCGGCCGAGTGGCCGCCGCAGCCCGCGCCCGCGAAGGGCAAGTCGGGGCGCAGCCCGAAACTCTCCTAGCCCGAGTTATTCACGAGGATCGAGGCCGACGGGCAAGGATGGACCGCGCGGACCATGTCCATCGTCGAGGGAGTCAACGGAACGAACGTCGGGGCGGTGTTCTGGGCGAGGACAGCCTGTCGAGATCAAGGAGCGACGACGAAGCTGGCTCCATAGGAGCCTGCGAGGAGGAGCGACGCAGAGATCGGCAGGATGGACCGCCCAGAACCGCGAGACTCGTGAATAATCCGGGCTAGCTGCGGCACTCGTGCCGCACCCCTCCGTCGCAAGTGCAGCCCCGGGAAGCAGTTGCGTCTGGAGGATCCGGAAAAGATCAGGAGCGGCGGGCCTGCTGGACGAGCTGGAGGAACTCGGAGCGGGTGCGGGCGTCGGCGCGGAAGCGGCCGAGCATGCAGGAGGTGACCGCGTAGCTCGACTGCTTCTCGACGCCGCGCATGCGCATGCAGAAGTGGTCGGCCTCGATCACCACGCCGCAGCCGCGCGGCTTCAGCACTTCCATCACCGCCTCGGCGATCTGCGTCGTCAGCCGCTCCTGCACCTGAAGCCGCCGCGCGTACATGTCGACGATCCGCGGGATCTTGCTGAGCCCGATGATCCGCCCCTTCGGCAGGTAGGCGACGTGCGCCTTCCCGACGAACGGCAGCAGATGGTGCTCGCAGAGGCTGTACATCTCGATCCCGCAGACCGCGATCATCTCGTCGGCCTCGTCCTCGTAGATCGCTCCGTTGACGATCTCCTTCAGGTCCGCCTTGTAGCCGGACGTGAGGTACTCGAAGGACTCCCGCACCCGCCGGGGCGTCGCCTTGAGCCCCTCGCGGGCGGGGTCCTCCCCGATGTGCCTGAGGATCGCCGTGACGTTTCGCTCCATGACAGGGGCGCCAGTCTAGGCCGCCTCCCGGGTATTCTCTAGGCCCGTGAGCCGGACGTGCGACCACTGCGGGGAGATCTACGAGGAAGAGGGCCGCCTCGTCTGCCCCCACTGCGGGGTCGATGTCGACCTGACCTACGCGGAGGACCCTGCCGAGGCCGATTTCGAGGCATCCGAGGGGGAGGGGGAGGGGCGCGGGGAGGGGAAGGGGTGCGGGGTGGCGGTCGTTCTCGTGGCCTTGGGGATCTGGGCGATCCTCTGAATACGGCATGGCGGGGGCGGGTAGAACCGAGGTTGTTCCCGCGGACGAGCAGCGGGCGATCGCCCGTTGCCAGCGGGGCGACCGTGAAGCCTTCGAACTCATCGTGCGACTCTACACCTCCCGCGCCCTCGCCGCCGCCAAGGCCGTCGTCCGCGACGCGGCGCTCGCCGAGGACGCGGCGCAGGACGCGTTCGTGCGCGCGTTCCGCGCGATCCGCCGCTTCCGCATCGGCGAGCCCTTCTACCCGTGGCTCTACCGGATCCTCCGGAACTCCTGCCTCACGACGCTGAAGCGGCACGGGAAGCCCCCGCCGAGCCTCGACGCCGAGGGCGCCCCTCCTCCCCCCGCGCCCCCCTTCGACCCCGCCATGAACCTCGCGAAGGAGGAGCTGCGCGCGGCGGTGCGCGACGCGATGACGGAGCTCTCCGACCCCCACCGCGAGATCCTCCACCTCTCCCACTTCGAGGGTCTCTCCTACAGGGAGATCGCGGACTGCCTCAAGATCCCGATCGGCACGGTCATGTCGCGCCTCTGGGCGGCGCGGCAGGCACTGAAGAAGGCCCTCGCGCCGAGGATGGCGGGCCATGAGTGAGATCCGGATCCTCCTCATGGGGTACGCCGACGGCGAGCTCGGCCCCGAGGACCGCGCGCGCGTGGAGGAGGCGCTCGCGAAGGACCCGGAGCTGCGGAGGGAGCTCGAGGAGATGCGGCGGCTCAAGGAGGCGACGCTCGGCATCGACGCGCTCGCCGACGCCGAGGTCGAGGCCTTCTGGGGCACCGTCTACAACCGGCTTGAGCGGCGCGCGGGGTGGGTCCTCCTGCTCGCGGGCTCGGCGGGGGTCATGGGCGCCGGCTGCTACCTCTTCTTCACCCACGAGTGGGCGCACTGGAGCGTGAAGCTCGCGGGGGCGAGCGGGCTCCTCGGCACGATCGTGCTCGTCTGGAGCGTCTGGCGCGAGCGGCGGCGCGCGTGCGCGCACGACCGCTACGCGCGGGAGGTGCGACGGTGATCGTCACGACGACCGACACGGTGCCGGGCCACGCGACGGTCAGGGTCATGGGCATCGCGCGCGGCACCGCGATCCGCACGCGGCACCTGGGCCACAGCATGATCGCGTGGATCGGGGCGCTCTTCGGCGGCGAGGTGCCGGACTACACGAAGGTGATCGCCGAGGCGCGGGACCAGGCCTACGACCGCATGGTCGAGGACGCCCGCAGCAAGGGCGCGAACGCGATCCTCGGCGTCCGCTTCTGCTCGATCGAGGTGATGCGGAACGCCGCGGAGATCCTCGCCTACGGCACCGCTGCCGTGGTGGAGGACGGGGCGGGGCGCGGGGTGGGGGCGCGGTGAGCCGCACGTCGGTCATCGCGATCGCGCTCCTCGCGGGCATCCTCGGGTTCCTCGTCGGCCGCCTGTCGCCCGCGCGCGAGCGCGCGGAGCGCCGC
>JAKLKT010000220.1 GCA_023150495.1 Planctomycetota bacterium | reverse complement strand
GGCGAGCAGCTTCTGGTACGACTCCAGTCTCATCCGGACCTCCGCGAGACGGGCCGCGCCCGGGGACCCTCGCGGGCCCCCGGGCCGTGCCTCGCCTATTCGGTGACGATCATGTAGCCCTGCATCTCCTGGTGGAGCGCGGAGCAGAAGTTCGTGCAGTAGAACGGGAAGACGCCCGTCTTGTCGGCGACGAACGTGACGTGCTTCGTCTCCCCCGGATCGATGACGAGGTTGATGTCCATCCGGCAGATGCCGAGACCGTGCAGCTCGTCGGTCGTCTGCTCGATGTTGGTGATGTGGATCGTGACGGTGTCGCCCTTCTTGACCTCGAAGCTGGTGGGCCAGAGCGTCGAGCGCACGGCCACCATCTTGACGTCCACCTTGCTGCCGTCGCGCGTCACCTTCGCGTCCTTCACGTCGAAGACCGCGTTCGGGTCCTTGTTCTCGGAGATCGGGTAGACCTCGATCGGCTTCAGGAGGCTCGCGGGGCACGCCTGCGCGTAGTGAGGCTCGGGCTCCGTGAACGCGTCGTAGAGGAGCTTCATCTTCTCGCCCGTGATGTCGATCAGCTGGCTCGATTCGGGCTGGCTCGGGCCGACGTTGAGATGCCGCCCGTGCGAGAGCTTGTTGAGGGCGATCAGGAATTCCCCGTAGGGCTTCGAGGAGTCGCCGCCGGGCACGAGCAGGTGGCCGATGTTGTAGGCGACGGGGATCGTGTCGAGCACCTCGCCGGTCGCGGGGTTCCACTTGGCCACGGCGCTGTCGATGAAGAGGCTCGTGTAGGCGAGTCCCTTTTCGTCGTACTGCGTGTGGAGCGGGCCGAGGCCGATCTGCACCTCGCGCTCGCGCACCGACTCGTACTTGAGCACGGGGATGCCGTCCTCGTTGCCCGCGAAGTCCTTGTTCTGGATCGCGGCCAGCATGCGGGAGATGCTGAAGACGGTCGTGATGGACTCGAGCTTGCCGCTCGTGACGAAGTAGCTTCCGTCCGGGCCGAAGTCGACGCCGTGCGGGCTCTTCGCGACGGGGACGAGGTAGCAGAGGCCCGGCACCTTGACGGGGTCGAGCACCTTCACGCCGCCCACGTCGTCCGCCTTGCCCGCGTCGACGGCGGCCTGCGCCGCCCGCCAGTTCACGGCGATGGCGTAGTCGCGGTCGTTCGCGCCCGCGGTCTTCTCGAGGGATCCGGTGGCCCGCTCCGAGTTGTAGCAGGTCCACATCACCCAGTCCGCCGAGGGGCCGCGGCCGGCCGAGCCGAGGTCCCAGTTGAACGGCGGGGTGACGATCTGGAACCCGTGGGACATCTCGCCGGTCCTCGGATCGACCTTGGCCGCGCCGACGATGCCCTTGAACCTCGACGCGTACTCGCCGATCGGCGCGACGTCGCCGTGCGGGACGGGCACGGAGAAGCGCGAGGCGTAGGTGATCATCTCCGTGTTCGACGTGCAGAAGGCGCTTCCGTGGTTGCCGGACGCGTTCGGGATCGGGCCGAAGATCTGCTTCGTCTTGAAGTCGCGCAGGTCGATCCGCGCGAGCCGCGTGCCCGCGTTGTCGTTGACGAAGAGCCAGCGACCGTCGTAGACCCCGTTGGTCTTCGAGAGCGACGGGTGGTGGAGGTCGCCCCACGTCAGGTCGCCGAGCATCGCCTTCGACTCGTCGTCGTACCCGTAGCCGGTCGCCGGGTAGGGCGTGAAGACGGGGATCGTGCTGATGTGCCGCATCGACGGGATCCCGGCCACGTAGACCTGGCCGGAGTGGCCGCCGGAGTAGAAGAGGTAGTACTTGTCGAGATCGCCCGGCGGGACGTAGGTCTGGACGGCGGCCGATGCGGCGCCGCCCGTGACCGCCGCGCCGCGGCGCGGCCCCTCCTCGCCCTTTCCGCAGGCATAGAGGCCGACGGCCAGGACGGCCGCGAGAGCCAGTGCCTTCGCGTACGCGCTCGGTTTCCTCATCGCGATGTTCCTCCCGCCCGTTCAGCGGGGCTTCCCGCCGTCCTGGGCATCTTGTTCCTTCATGTGCTTCTCGTAGGCCGTCTTCAGGAGCGCGAAGGCCTGCCGCCGCTCGTCCTCCGTCAACGGGATCTGCTTCGACAGCACGACTTCCATCGTGCCGCTGGGATGCATCAGGAAGTCGTCGAGCGTCCGGCCGAAGCGGCGCGGCGCGTCCTCGACCGCCAGCGCGAGGTCCGGGCCGATCTTCGTGGCCGAGACGATGCCGAAGCTCGAGACGTCGTGGCAGATGAAGCAGCCCTTCTCGACGAAGAACCGCCCCTCGCCCTCGCGCATGACGCGCTCGCGCTCCGCCTCCTCGGGGGTCGGCACGTCCCTGAGGATCGCGCCCGGGAGCAGCGCCGCCGGCACGTCGGTGTCGCGCCAGGAGAGGAGGACGAGCGCGATCGCCTGCGCGTCCTCGGTGTTGAAGCCGAAGTCGGGCATCACCGTCTCCGGCGAGTAGCTCTTCGGGTTCTGGAGATGGGCGATGTGCCAGCCGAAGAGCGTCGGCATCGATGTGAGGCGCGAGTAGTCGTACTGCTCCGGCCCCTTCTCGCCGACTCGCGTCAGGTCGGGCCCGATCGCGCCGCCGCGCCCGTTGATGACGTGGCAGGCGCGGCACCCCTTCTGCTCGATCAGCTGCTTCCCGCGGTTGATGTAGGGGGCGCCCTCGATCTGCCGGTCGAACCGGTGGCAGAGGTTGCAGCGGTACTGCAGGAACGCGAGCGGGTCGCGGAAGCGGTAGTCCGCCGCGAGATGGCGGTCGAGGAGCGGCTCCTCCCAGTGCTCCACCCAGCCGTGGGCGTCGGGCAGGTCGGTCGCGAAGCCCTGCCCCCCGTGGCAGAAGGTGCAGCCGAAGCGCTCCACCGGATGGTGGGCGAGCGGCGCCTTCGGGTGGCTCGCGAACGGCTGCGGCGCGTCGTCGAGCCCCTGCCATGTGACGCCCATGTGGCAGGACGTGCAGCGGTCGACGCGGTCCGCCCCCTCGAGCCAGATCTGCTGGAGGCCCTCCGGGACCGCGGCCGCGCGCTCGGGACCGAACCGCTCCTCGACGAGGCTCTTGAACTCGTCCTGGTACGGCGCGTAGCCGGGCCGCGCGTCCTCCCAGGCCACCGCCACGCAGATGCCGAGGGCGAGGAGCCCGGCGGCCGCGAGCAGGATCCTGTCGTAGCGGAACACGATATCCCTCCTAGTAGCGCCCCGGATGGGCGGGCCACTCCTCCCAAGGCCAGTAGAAGTTCCAGTAGGGCCCGCGCAGGAACGTCCCCACGACCGTCAGGACGACGAGCGCGACGCAGACGAGCAGGAAGATGGCGTTGGCGCGGCGCCTCGCACGATGGAGCCACACGCCCGTCGCCTCGGCGCCCGAGCGGTCGAGCCACGGCACCGCGCATGCCAGCAGGAGCAGGATGCCCGGCACGACCACGCCGCCCACGAGCGCGCCGTTGATCGTCCAGCCGCCGATCCGGACGGTCGTGACCGTCACCAGCTCCTGCAGCCAGAGGAAGTACCAGGGCGCCTTCGCCGGGTTGGGCGTCACCTGCGGGTTCGCGGCCGCCTCGAGCGGCGCGCCCACCCACACGGCGAGCGCCGACGTCGCCGCGAAGGTCAGGAGCGCGACGACGAACAGGCGGCGGACGAGCGCCGGCACCGTCGCCACGAGGTGGCGCTCCGTGTCGACGACCGACGTCTCGACGTCGGCCGTGCGTCCCGCGGCGATCCCCATGAGGACGTAGTTCTTCGACGGGACGGGCGGCGCCGGCGCCGCGCGCTCCTCGCGCGCCACCCGGTCGTGGGCCGCGAGTCCGCCGTCCTTCCGGACGCGCCAGAGGTGCCACGCCATGAGCGCGGTGAGCAGCAGCGGCAGGAAGACGCAGTGGAGCACGTAGAAGCGGATGAGCGTGTTCTGGTTGATCTCATGGCCGCCGAGGAGGACGAAGCGGACCGCCTCGCCGACGACCGGGACCGCGTTGGCGATGTTCGTGCCCACGGTCACCGCCCAGAAGGCGAGCTGGTCCCACGGCAGCAGGTACCCGGTGAAGCTCAGGAGGAGCGTCACGAGCAGCATCGCGAGCCCGATCCACCAGTTGAGCGGCCGGTTCTGGCGCGCGTGGACGCCGTTCCTGTACGCGCCGGTGAGAAAGACGCGCACCATGTGCAGGAACACCGCGATCACCATCAGGTGCGCCGCGATCCTGTGCGACGCGCGCAGGAATCGCCCGAAGCTCACGGAGTACTCGAGGTCCTTGACCGAGCCGTACGCGCGCTCGACGGACGGCACGTAGAGGAACATGAGCACGACGCCGGTGAGCGTGAGGATCACGAAGAGGAGGAGCGAGATCGTGCCGAGCCAGAACGAGTAGCTCGTCGCGATCGACCGTTTGCAGACCTTGTTCGGGAACCCGTGGAACACGAAGTTGCTGACGATCGCGTCCCCCGCCTCGCGCTCGCTCGCGGGGTTCCAGGTCCACGTCCAGCGGCGCCTGCCGGGCCGCGTGCGGGTCAGGGAATCCTCGGCCATCGCATCCCCCCTACAGCGTGAAGCGCCAGCCCTTGTCCTCGGTCTTCGCGAGGTCGACGACGAGCTGCGCGTCGTCCGGCGCGAGCTCGAGCCGCAGGTAGTCGAGCGGACGGGGCGCAGGGCCCGCGTAGTTCGTGCCGTCGCCCCGGTACCTGCTCCCGTGGCACGGGCAGTGGAACTCGATCTCCTGCGTGCGCTCCTTGCGCATCAGCTGCACGGTGCACCCGAGGTGGGTGCAGACGGCGCTCAGGCAGTGGAACACCTTCCCCTCGCGGAAGACGAACACGCGCTCCTCCTTGAGGAAGGTCGGGCCGTCCGCGAAGTGCTCGGGCGGCCCGACCTTCACCTTCCGCGGCGCCTCGTAGAGCGCGTTCGGCACGAGCGAGCGCCCGGACATGAGCATGGGCATGGCCATGGCCGCGCCCGCGAGCCCGACGCCGAGGCGCGCGATCAGCGCCCGGCGGGCGATCGGCTCGCCGGAGGAAGACAGGGGGTCCGGGGGACGCTCAGGGCCGTCGCTCATAGTGGAGTAGCTCCATGGTCATCGCGTCCGTCGGGCAGCGGATCGCGCAGAGGCCGCAGCGGATGCAGCGCTCGTCGTCCTTGAGCATCGCGGAGGCCGTCACGGCCCCCCCCGCCCCCCCGATGTCCCTCGCCGCGGCGAGCTGCTCCGCCGGAAGGTCGATCTCCTCGATCGGGACGAGGAGGAGGCAGTGCTCGGGGCACACGTCCACGCAACGGTTGCAGAGGACGCACTTCAAGGGGTCGTAGATCGTCTGCAGGTGGCACGCGAGGCAGCGCTCCGCCTGCGCGCGCGCGTCGGCCTCGCCGTAGGCCGACTCGACCTCGCTGATCCCCGTGCGCCGGCCGAGCTCGACGGCGGGAGGCGGCTTCCGCGGGATCCGGTCGTAGCCGGGCGTGCGGTCGAAGCGCCCGGTCGGGATCTTCTCGAACCGGAAGCGGAAGGAGGGGGCTGCGGGGGAGGAGCGCGCGAGGTGCGCGTGGATGCCGCGCGCCGCGCGCTTGCCGTTCGCGACCGCGTCGATCAGGTTGCGCGGGCCGAAGGCCGCGTCGCCGCCGGCGAAGACCCACGGCGCGGTCGTCGCGAGCGTCTCCGGTTCGATCCGGATCGTGCCCTGCGGCGTCCTCTCGACGCCGTCCTCCGGGGCGAGGAAGGAGAGGTCGGGCTGCTGGCCGATCGCGAGGATGACGAGGTCCGCCTCGATCTCCTCGTCCACCGCGTCGTCGAAGACGGGCGCGAAGCGGCCCGCGTCGTCGTAGGTGCGCTTCACGCCGATCAGCCGGGCGCGGCGGACCCGCGTGTCGCCCTCGAACCGGCGAACGCC
>JAKLKT010000219.1 GCA_023150495.1 Planctomycetota bacterium | reverse complement strand
CGAGGCGCCCGCGGACGGCGGCGCGCGCTTCGTGCTGACGCTGCCGGTCAGTCCCAGGGCCTGAGCACGACGAAGGGCCCTTTGGCCGCGGGGATCCGGCCGAGCGAGACGCGGAGCTCGCGGCGCGCGGGGATGAGGACCATGCACTGCACGTTGATGTCGCCGAGATCCACCGCGTCGAGGAGCCGCTCCATGTCGGCAACGCCGAGCGGCGCCTTCGCGCCGGCGACCAGCTCGGCGAGCGTGTCGTAGCGGTCGCAGCGGACGTCGGTGTCCGCGCGGAAGTCGTTCGTCGCGAAGAGCCGGTCGTCCTCGATCTCGCGAACGGCCATCTCCTGATGCGAGGTCTCCGCGACCGCGGCGCCCTTCGCGTCCGCGAGCATGATCGAGTTCGCCGTCGTGCGCCGGCTCTCCCGGAGCAGCGCGAGCCCCTCCTCCACGGTTCCCGAGCCCTCCATCACGTCCCTCAGCAGGAACATGTACGGGCACCCGTCCAGCGACGTGTCCGCGGAGACCGCGAGCAGGTTCGCCACGCACAGCCCGTCGCGGTTCATCCCGGAGAGCACCCCGACGAGCCCCGGCCATGTCACCGCGACGAACCGCCGACCGTCCGTCGGCGCGTACTCGATCACGACGGAGTGCTTCTCGAGGCTGCCCTCGGGCGGGAAGTCGAGGTTCCTCCCGAAGAGCAGCGTGCCGCCCTCGGCGCGCGGCCCGCGCACGACCGCCGTGCTGCACTGCTGGAAGAGCTCGACCATCACGTTGCCGACGAGCACGTCGTCGTACGGGACTCCTGCGGCCTCCGCGGGCGCCCTCATCTCCTCGCGGTATCGCGCGGGGATGTGCACCTCCATCTGTCGCGCCGCCAGCATGACGAGGGTCCTGTCCTCGGGCAGCACGGCGCCGAGGTAGTCGCGGAGGAGGATCCGGATCTGCTCCTTGAGGAGCGTCCCCGCCTGCGTGCCCATCTCCTTCGGCGTGCCGCGGACGCGCACGACGGCGATGCCGTCGACCTTGTCGATGCGGCCCGCCAGGGTCGTGCCGGGTGCGGGGGCTCCGGGGGCCGCCTTCTCTCTCTCGCCGCAGGCCGCGACCGCGAGCGCACACAGGAACGGCAGGAGCCGGGGCATCAGCCGAAGAGCTTACCCCCGGGCACGGATGCGGACCCCAAGTCCGCATCGCACGGCCGCAAACCCTTCCGCCGCAGTCGGTTGCGCCGGCGACACCCGGTACCGAGTACCATGCGGACATGCGCTACGTGGTCGTTGTGCATGGGATCGGGGAGCAGCGGAAGAACGAGACCGTCCTTGCGGTCGTCAACCGGTTCGCCGAGGCGCGGCGCGCCGGACACGCAGCCGCCGGGCTGACCCTCGGCCTCGCGACGGGACAGACCGGGAAGGAGAACGTCGAGGGCCTCTGCCGCGCCCCGGCACCGCCCGACGACTTCCGGCCCTGGCTCGAGTTCAAGGGGATCCCGGTGGAGCCCGGACCGGCGCCCGGGCGATTCCTCGGCGAGCCCGACACGAGCGGCGAGAACATCCGCTTCGTCGACCTCTGGTGGGCCGACATGCTCAGGAAGGACTTCGGCGACGTCGGACAGGAGCCGGACGTCTGGACCGAGGGCCTCCTCGCCCGCCTCGACCAGAAGGCCATGGGCGCGGGCCCGGACGAGGCGCCGCCCGTCTGGGCGCGCGTCACCGTCCGCGAGATCCGCGATCTGGCGCTCCGCATCGACACGATCCTCCGCACGAAGGCGCAGGCACTCCGCGCGAGGATCTTCAACGACTTCCTCGGCGACGTGCAGATCTACGGCGAGTACTCCCACTGCCGCGGGCTCGCCGTCCGACGGTTCCACCGCCTCCTCGCGCGCGTCGAGGCCGCGCACGCCCTCCAGTTCGAGATGAAGCACGGCCGCGGCCCCGTCGAGGGGGAGAAGCCCAGGTACACCGTCATCGCGCACAGCCTCGGGAGCGTGATGGCACTGGACGCCCTCCTCTACGCCCACGCGCGGGAGGACCTCCGCACCACCCCCTCCCCGGGCGGCCAGGGCCTCCCCTTCCCCGAGTACGTGAGCAGCGCGGACCTCGCGAAGACGGACGCGAAGGTGCCCGTCCGCGACACGTCCTGGGTCCGCCGCGTGGACTCCCTCGTGACCCTCGGCTCCCCCATCGACAAGTACCTCGTCCTCTGGTGGCAGAACTACCGCTACCTGAACCTGCCGCACCTCTGGATGGACGCGGAGCTGCGCGAGTTCCGGAAGGCGGTCCGCATCCGCCACTACAACTACGCGGACGAGCAGGACCCCGTGGGCCACAACCTCGACGTCGCGGCGACCGCGCCCGCGGTGCTCGAGGTCTTCGACCGCGCCGAGGACGTCGTCTTCAACCGCTACAAGGTGCCGGGCGTCGCGCACAACGAGTACTGGGGCGACCGCGAGCTCTTCTCGTGGATCCTCGCGCGCGCCGTGGACGGGAAGCCGGGCGGCACGCCGCCGACGTGGTTCGACAGGGGCGCCTACCGCTGGGCGCTCCTCTACTCCTACCGCCTCCTTCCCGCGGCGCTGCTCCTCCTCTCCTACTTCGCGCTCTCCTACGGCTTCTACACGCCGAGCTGGCACGGCACCGCGCTCGCCGGCGTCGCGATCATCCTGATCGTCCGGATCGGCGGGCCGCTCCTGCGCCTCTCCGTCTGGTGGCGCCAGCTCGCGCGCCTCAAGTGGTGCGCGCCCGGCTGCGAGCACGACCGCGACCGCGCCGCGAAGCGGTTCCGGACCGAGATCGCGGCGATCCAGATGGCCGCGCCGGCCGTCATGGGCGCCGCGCTCGTGGCGACGATGATCGACCCGCCGGCGCTCCCCGCGCCGCAGCGCATCTGGCTCCTCGTGGCGCTCCTCGCCCTGGGCATCGCCTTCCTCCCGCGGGTGCGGCGGCCGGGGACCGACGCATGGTTCCTCGCGAGCGCGCTCGCGACGGTCCCGCTCGCCTTCCTGCTCGAGCCGCTCGTGCCCGGCGGCCACGTCGCGATGAACCTCTTCCTCCTCGGCGTCGCCGCGACCGTCGTCTTCACGCACCTGCGCGGGCTCATCTACGCGGCGAAGGACGAGCTCGGCGTCGCGAAGGGGGGGTCGCTGCCGAAACTCGACTACCCGCGCTACGCTGATGCCTCGGGCGTCGACATCCCGCCGCCGCCCCGGAAGAAGATGCCGAAGCCGAGGAAGCCGCGCACGTGACCCACCCGCTCAACAAGACGCTCGCCTACGAGGACCTCCGCGACGCCGCCGTCGCGCCCACCTACCGCGAGCTGCGCCGGTTCGTCCTGCGCTGGTGGCTCAAGGGCTTCCGCCTCGGCGTCAACGGCCGCATCCGGCGGCGCGTGCGCGTGCGGCCCCAGAAGATGTGGGAGTACAGCAGGGCGCTCGCGCTCACGGGCGCCGCGCGGTCCCCGGAGCCCCTTCGCATCCTGGACGTGGGCGGCGCGATGACGCTGCCGGTGTTCTATCTCGCGAGTCTCGGGCACTCCGTCGTGAGCCTCGACATCGACAGCGGGCTCGTGGACGAGACGAACCGCACCGCCGCGAAGGCGCACCTCGCGGTGCGCGCGCTGACGACGAACCTCGCGAGCGAGTCGCCGTCGGCGGAATCGTTGGGGGCTCCGGGGGGCTTCGACCGCGCCTACTGCCTCTGCGTGATCGAGCACATCGTCCCGCCGGGGCAGGCGAAGGTGGCGGCGGGGATGGCGCGGCTGCTGAAGCCCGGCGGCCAGCTCGCGATCACGTTCGACTACGGCGAGAACGCGCGGTCGGAGGCGCCGGTGCGGACGCCCGCCGACGTGGACGCGCTGAAGCAGGCCATCGGGCTCCCGCTGCTCGGCAACGGCGACTTCGTGGACGACGGCCGCCGCTACCCCATCTCGCGCACGCACCCGGAGCAGCCTTTCACGTTCGGCTCGCTCTTCTTCGAGAAGCCGCGCGCGTGAGGATCGTCCGGACGAAGCGCGGCCTGCGCCTCCTCGAGAACGACGTGATCCTCTCGGAGCTCCTCGCGGAGCCGGGGCCGACGCACTGCCTCTTCGACGTCCTCGCGGCGTGCGTCGCGGCGCTCGCGCCGGGGCCGCGCTTCGCGCTCCTCGGGTTCGCGGGCGGCGGCGTCGTAGCGCCGCTCCGCGCGATGGGATTTCCGCACCCGATCGAGGCGGTCGATCTCGACCCCTCGGGCGAGGCGCTCTTCCGCGGGCTCTCGGGCGCGTGGGCGGGCGACGTCCGGGTGGAGCGGATGGACGCGGTCGATTGGCTCGCGCGCGGGGGAGCGCCCTTCGATGCGATCCTCGAGGACCTGTCGGTGCCGGGGCGCGAGACGACCGTCAAGCCGAAGGCGTCCTTCCTTGGGCTGCCGGCGCTCGTGAAGGCGCGGCTCTCCGCCGACGGCATCGCGGTCACGAACGTGCTCCCCGAGCCGGGCGGGTCGTGGGACGCGCTCGTCGAGCCGGTCGCCCTGCCTCACGCCCGCGCGACGGTGGTCGAGCTCGACGAGTACGAGAACCGGGTCGTGATCGGCGGCTCGGGCCTCCCTGAGACGCCCGACCTCGCGCGCCGGGTGCGCCGCGCGCTCGACGCGATCGGCTCCGTGCAAGCGCGGCGGATCTCCTTCAAGAGCCGCCATTGACAGGCGGGGGTGGCCGTGTATTCTCGCCGTGCGTGAGGTTTGCGGCTGCCCTGGGCCTCTTCGTGGCCATCGCGACGGCACTCTGCCCTCTGCGCGTGTGCTTCGGCCACGAGGAGGAGGACGCCGCTCCCGCGACGCCGGGGAAGCACAGCCACGAGCACCACGAGGGCCCCGACAAGGACCAGGGCTGCTGCACGGACGTGCCCTCCGAGACGGGCGGGCCCTGGATCGTCATCCACCTCGCGTTGCCGTCCGTCGCGTTCGCCGAGCCCGCGGCGAGCCCCCGCACCCCCCCTGCCTCGATCCCGAACGGCGCGCCGCGCGTCGTCCCCTCCCGAACGACCGTCCTTCTCCGCTGAGCCGGGCGCCTTCGTGCGCATTCCGGTTCAAGCCAGGAGGAGGACATGTCACAGACACCCGACAAGCCCGCGTTCGCACGTTTCCTCGCCGCCGCGGCGGTGCCGCTGCTGCTCCTCGCGATCGGCCTCGTCGGGGGCTGGTTCGCGGCCTCGCAGGGGCACTCGCACGAGGCCGCCGCGGAGCACGCGCCCGGGGCCGCCGCCACGCTCTCGCCGCGGACGCTCGGCAACATCGGCGTCGAGATCGGCGAGGCGAAGCTCTCCGACTTCGTGCGCACGCGCGAGGTCCCGGCCGAGGTGGAGCTGCTTCCGAGCGCGGTCCGGCCCGTGCACGCGCCCGTCGCGGGCGTCGTCCGCTCCGTCGCGGTCGCGACCGGCCAGAAGGTCGCGGCGGGCGACGCCGTCGCGGAGATCGCCCGGGATCCCTTCCCTCGCCCCGTGCTCGCGCTCACCGACGCGGTCCTCCGGCCGCTCGACGAGGACTACCACCATTCGCTGACCGAGCTCCGCTCGGCGGCCGCGGCGCACGCCATCGCGAGGCAGGAGCTGGAGCGTGTGCGCGCGCTCCTGCGCGCCGCGGGCGACGGGGCGCAGCCGCTCCCGGCGAAGGCGGAGATCGACCTCGTCTACGAGGAGAGGCGCACGGGCGACGCGCTGAAGCTCGCGCGCGAGGAGGTCGAGCGGCACGGGCTGTCCGGGGAGGAGATCGCGCGTGCCGAGGCGGGCGAGGACGTTCTCATCTCCTCCGACGCGATCCGCCGCGTGCTCCAGCGGAACCAGCTGTGGACGGAGGCGGCCGATGCGGTCGTCGCGGCGCTCCCGCCGCGGCTCCGCGGGCTCCGCTACACGATCGCGGTCCTCGG
>JAKLKT010000218.1 GCA_023150495.1 Planctomycetota bacterium | reverse complement strand
CACGAGGTAGACCAGCGCGCGGTCGGAAGGCGCCGCCTTCAGGAGCCGAGCCTCCTCGTCCGGCGACAGGGCGCGCCGTCGGCGGACGGGCTCGGCCCCGCTGGCCGTGGCCACCTGGTCGGCCGGGTTGCGGTTCCAGCGCCCCTCGCGGACTAGCCACCCGAAGAACGCGCGCACGGCGGTCCGGTAGAGGTTCCGCGTGCGGGCGCTCGCCTTCCCGTCCCCGAGGCGGCCGAGCGCGCGCCGGAGGTGTTGGGGCGTGCAGGCGGCAAGATCCTTGAGGCCGCCCAGCAGCACGGTGAGCTGGGCCGCGGTCTCCTGGACGTAGCGGTCACACCGGCCCCGGCGCTCGAGGTCGGCGCGGTACTCCTCGATAAGGGCCGCGACCCCAGCGTGGCGCGTGCGCCGGTGGGTTTCCACGCCCGCGTTGGCCAGCTCGGCGTCCCGCACGATCTCGCGCGCCTTGATCTCGGCTGCCCGCTTGTCGCGCAGGCCCGTCGATTCGTCGAAGAGGACGCCGCCGACGGAGAACTGTATGCGCCAGATCTTGCCCCGGAACGGCCGCCCCGTCTTCCGGTCCCTGTACGCCTTCTGGTAGAGCCGCATCTGGCGGCCTCCCTTCGGCGTGCTGGGTCGGTATCCGGCGCCCGGTGGAGGGCGTGACCATGGCACACACTGAGGCGTGGGGGCACGCGGTGATCCAGTCCTTTCGCCGGGGGGCGGATCCGGCGAGACTGCGGATTGCCCTTGATGTCCGCGCGACCCCATGCCTGACGGAAGTCACGCGCGTCGCTCCCCCCTCCACCCGCAGAGCACGCCCCGCCGCTCCTCGATGAAGCGGTGGAGATCCTCGGGGTGGATGCGAAGGCCCCGGATGCCAACCCGGACCACCGGCAGCTCGCCCTGGCCGATGATCGTCCGCAGCGTGCGCAGCGAGACGGCCAGGCGATCCGCGGCCTCGCGCGCCGTCAGGAGACGGGCGGGGGCCGAGCTGCTACCCATCTCGCGTCCCCTTCGCCCGCACGTAGCGATCGATCTCCTCCGCGCGCGCCTTCGCCTCCGCGAGCAGCTTCGGCGGCAGCACGGCCTCCGGGTCATCCGCCGGCGTCCGCCCCACGAGCCAGAGCTCGTCGCCGCGGATCTCCGGCTCGACGTCGAAGAGGCCGAGACGGAGGATCAGGACCTCGACCGTGCCGCGGACCTCGACCTCGATCATGCCGTGGCCGGCGGAGCCGGTGCCGAGGAAGCCGAGCGCGTCGAGCTCGGCCGGGGCGAAGCGGTCGCGCCGGAGGAGGTCGAGGATCTCGGCCTTCCGCGCACGCAGGGCATCGAGGACATCGGCGGTCACCGCAGCGTCCGGGCCCCTGTAGTACAGGTCCGCGCCGCGTGCGCCGAGGACGATCCCCCGGTCGGACAGGTGGGCGACCAGCTCTGCGACGGTCACAGCGTGCCCTCCGACGTGTGATCGACGCCATCGGGCCGCCCGGGAGGCGGGTTTGCGTCGGTGCGTCGATGTGCGTCGATCTTTTCGGGCCAAACCCGTATGCGTTTGCGCGACGCGCTTCCCGCCCCCTGCTGGAACTCGATCTCGATACCGACCGACCGGAGACTCGGCGCGAGCCGCTTCAGCATTCCCTTGAGCGCGTTCGGGGCCTTCGGCCAGCCCCTGCCGGTCCGCGTCCGCTCGTCGACGCCGGAGTTCAACGCTTCGAGAAGCTCCGTCGCCGTGCCCACGAACGGCTCCTTGAGCGCGTTCGCGAAGGCCTGGAACTCCTTCCCGAAGACCGACGCTTCGAGGGCCCCGGCCAGGGCCCCCCGGCGGTTCTCGAGGTACGCGGCTAGGAAGGCGCCCTCGGGACAGCCGAACGCGGGCTCGGCGGCGACGCCCAGCCGGGCGAAGTCCGCCATGCGGGGCATGCAGGGGAGGGCGACATCGGGGAGCCGCCGAAGCGCGGTCGAGAGGGCGTCGAGCAGCGCCCCGAGGATCCTCGGATGGGCCTCCGCGAAGTCCGCCCAGAACCTCTCCTCGTCGCGACGGTCCTCCTCGCGGATGCGGTCGAGGAAGAGGAGCAGCGCCCGGTCGACGAGGTCGCCGCGCGTCGCGACCTCCTCGATCCCGTTCACGGCGATCGGGCGGCAGGCCTCGAAGATCTCCTCCTCGTCGTCGGTGTAGAGGCGCCTCGTCCCGAAGCCGCTCCCGGTCGCGATCCGGCAGAGCGCGTCGCTCAGCCAGGCGGGCACATGCGAGAGGTTGTCGTAGGCGAGGCACCAGCCGTTCCGGGCGGCGATCACGAGGTCGTGCTCGTTCTGGGGCGCGCTCCTGAGCGCCGCGCGGTTGGGATCGATGAGCGACCGCGCGATGCGGACCGCCGTGCTCTTCGCCGATCCCTGCTCGCCGCAGAGGACGAGGACGGCGAAGGGCCTGCCAGGGCGCAGCGAAGCCACGAGCCACGCCTGATAGAGGAGCCAGTCCGACTCGTGGCGCAGGTTCACGAAGGGCCGCAGCTGCCGGAGCGAGCCGCCGCGGACCGGCACCGGGAGCGCCCCGAGCCCCGGCGGGCGCGTGAACCGGACCGGCGGGTCCGTGACGATCTCCCAGCCGTTCGCGTCGACCCGGATCGCCTCCCACTTCACGCGGCCGAGGTCGATGTAGATGGCGCCCTCGTGCCACGCGGCGCGGACGTGGACCTCGCACAGGGGGCCGTCGATCTGCGCGATGCCCTCCAGCGTCCCGATCGCGTCGTTGAGCGCCTGCGTGTTCGGGACCTGCCTGCACACGCGGTGGTACTGGCGCCGGAGCCAGTTCTTGAACCGCGTGGACCGGACCGGCCAGGTCTCCTTGTGCTCGTCCACGGCGATCCGGGCGAAAGCCCTGTCGGCCGCGTCGTGGAAGTACTCCGCGTCCTTCGCCAGCACGACCAGCTCGTCCGCGACGGTCAGCGCGATGCCCTCGCCGACGGCCCCGTAGACGGGCGTGGTCGCCTCGACGAGGCCGATCATGTCGCGGAGGTCGCGATCGATCTTCCCGGCGGCGCCCTCGACCATGTCGCCGAGGTAACCTGCCGCCACGTCTACGAAGGACTTGCGAGACTTCCGCGAGTTGAGATCCACCTTGTCCCGGTGGACCCGGAGGCCCTGCAGGCGGAGCTCGAGCGTGACGAGGAGCGGCCGCCCCTTCTTCGGCCAGTTGATGATGACGTACTCGCCGGCCGACAGGCTCCACGAGCGGCCGCTGCCTTCCTTCTTCTCCTCCCGCGGGCCGCGGGGGTCGAGGTATCCCTTCAACCGGAGGAACTCGATGCGATCGGTCTTCGCCGCGTGGGCGTCGAGGTCCAAAGCGTCCCCGTGCCAGCAGACGCTCCCCGGCAGGCCGCACCCCCCCGAATCGCTCTCGTGGGAGGCCGAGAAGCACGTCCACCGGTTGGTTCCCGGGAGGGTGCCGAAGCTCCCGTGATGCCCGCAGGCCGGGCATGTGCCCCCCGAGCGGGGCCACTCGCGGGCGTGGTCCCGGTTGTAGGCGGCCACCGCCGCGTCGATCTCTCGGGAGAAGCCGTCGCGCGGCCCCGCCGCATCGCCCTCCCCCTCGGGGGCAACAGGCGCCAGAGAGGCCAGCTCCTGCGCGTCGTACAGCTCGTCCCGAAGAGCCCCGGAAAGATCGACGCGATCGACGCCATCGACGCGGGCGTTCGGGAGGTAGTAGAAGCGGGCCCGGTCGGCGAGCGCGGGGTCGTCCACCTTGTAGCCGTCGCACCAGGCCTCCCGCTCCCCCCGCGCATCGCGGATCCGCCTGCGGACCGCAGCGAGGCCGAGTTCCCGGAGGGCCTGGTCCACGAGGTATCCGAAGCCCCGGGCGGCGAGAGCGAACAGGTCCGGGTCGTCCAAGAAGGCGTTCAGGACCGCGACGAGCCGGCCGCCCCGCGGCGTGGGGTGGAAGATGCTGCCGCAGGGGCGCATGACCGACGCAACGAGCCTCGCCGCGACCGACGGAGGGGGTACGGCGTGCCGGCCCTCCGAGTCGTGGTAGTCGATGTCTGCTACGAGCGCGTGCGTCCCGGCCCAGCGCGTCGACTCGCGGTAGTCGCCCTCCCAGAGGTGCGCCGACCACCATCCCTCCGCCTTGCGCGGTTGCTTCCTCAGGGCGGCGAGCAGGGCCGCGACCGACGCCTCGGCCGCGACGATCACACGCCGGCCCTGCGGCCTCGTGCGGCCCGCCCCGACGGTGATGGCGAACGGTTGTCCGTCTGCGGTGGTAGGATCCATCGCGTTCTCTCCCAACGGCCCGTTGCGCCACACCTTTCCCGCGCGGCGCGACGGGCCGCTTCGTTTGGTGCCTCCTAGCCGGTTGCCCCCATCTCCGTGAGCAGGCGCGCGAGGTCGCTCCTCAGGATGCGGAGCCGGCCGCCCGGGCCAGGGCTCGTCCTCAGGGCGCGCAGTTGGCCGCTCCGGATGCGGCGGCGCAGCGTCGATGACGAGATGCCGAGTGCGGCGGCGGCCTCATCGAGGCTCAGGACTTCGGACCGCGCCGCGAGCGCCGCGGCGGCGTCGTCGAGCGTGAGTGACTGTGCGGGGTTGGTCATCGCCTGCCATGCTCGGGCATGACAGGCCGGGTGTATGTGGCCTCACATTGGGCTCACATTGCGGTTCACCAGGTTCGCAGCGGCGGCGCGTGGTAGCCGGCCGGCCTCGTGTTGGTGAACCCGTAGTGCGGCTTCAGCTTCTCCGAGAAGATCCGGCGTAGGTTCGCTTCCGAGACCTCGTGTGTGCGCGGGAGGCGCTCCATGATCGCCTTTGCCGGGAGGGGGCCGTGCTTCCACAGAAGCTCAGCGATCGCCCGCTCGGTGTCGTTCAGCGGCGGAAGGGCCGGGTCCCCCCCGTCGGCGATGCGCTCCAGGGCGGCCACGATCTCGCGACTCGGGCGGTCGGCGCACACGGCACCCTCAAGGGCCCGTCTCGCCGGCGGACGGCACTGCCTCAACGTGTCGCGCAGCTCCCTCCAAGTGCCCCATCGTTCCGGCTCTCCTCCGGACGACCGCTCGAGCACGGCCAGCGCTACGGCGCCGCCAAGCCCCATGCAGCGAATCTCGATGTCGGTGTCGGTTCGCGATGCACGGGCGACCAGGCGGGTTGCGGCGTCTTCGCGGACCACTCCGTTCCACGGAACGACGTACGCGGGCCAACCGGCGCTCACGAGGTGCTCAAGGCCAAAGACGGTCCGCAGCGCCTTTGTCGCCAACTCCGCGAGGGCGTGTGTCACTAGGATCGACTCCGCGGCCGTCGCCGACTCCTTGACCTTTGGTCCCAAGCACGACTCCAGTTCGGCGATCGTCCTCGGCAGGGACGCATCGCCCTTGATGATGCGTTGCGCGAACCGCTGCGAGGCGGCGTCGCGCCCATCGATCCTGGCGGGCGTCGCGCCCAACGGAGCGCGGTGAACCGGGTCGGACTCAGCGAACAGGTACCGCGCGTCGCGGACCGCGTGCCAGAGCTGCGAGAAGGCGCCCGCCTCCTCTGCTGCTGCCCGCCAGACGCACTTGAAGACGCTGAACCGCCTGTCGCGGTTTTCGACTGCGAGTAGCTCGGCGTATGCGATGCCTTCGTCCGCCCTCACGGGCCGCGCCATGCCGACGAGGGTAGCGAGGCACCCCCCCGCGGTCGCGCGGCAACGTCCCCCGCGCGCCAACGTCGCGCACGCCCGCGTGGGGGGCCCGCGTCTTCCTCTTCTTCTTGCGCTCCGGCGCGCAGGCTGGCTCCTGTGGGGATGCGGACTGCCCGCTTGGTGCCCCCGAGACGGGCGTAACCCGCTAAGGAGACGCGACTTATGGCGACAGAAGAAGAAGGCGCGACGGGCGCCCACGACGCGCCTGGGGCCGCCCCGGCCCCGGAGGCGCCCGCAGGCGCCAC
>JAKLKT010000217.1:1328-7235 GCA_023150495.1 Planctomycetota bacterium | reverse complement strand
CGCCCGACGCGCCCGACGCGATCGCCGCATGGATCCGCGCGCTCGAGTCCGACTCCGCGGAGGCGCGGTCGATCGCCCACGCCCGCCTGCGCTCGCTCGGCGAGGTAGCGCGGCCGCAGCTGAAGGCGGCGGCGCGCCAGCCGTCGTCGGCCGAGGCGCGGAGGCGGATCGCGATCCTCCTCGCCGGGGAGCCGCCGCCCGAACCGGACCCCGAGGTCCTCCGCTTCGTCCGCGCGATCCGCGTGCTCGAGGAGATCGGCTCGCGGGAGGCGGTCGTGCTCCTCGAGAGCCTCGCGAACGGGGCCCCCGGGGCCCCGAGCGCGCGCGAGGCCCGCGACGCCATCGAGCGGCTCAGGCGTGCGCGCTAGCGCGCGATCTCGAGGACGATCTTCCCGATCGTGTGACCGCCGTCGATCCGCCGGTGCGCCTCGGCGAACTCGGTCCAGGGGAGCGTCTGCGTGAGCGTCGTCCGGAGGACGCCCTCGTCGAGGAGCTCCGACGCCCGCCGCAGGATGAGGCCCTGCCGGCCGGGCTGCGCGTCGTGGCGCGCCCGCGCGAACATCAGCTCGAAGGAGAGGGAGGCGCGCTTCGGGAAGAAGGCGGAGAGGTCGAGCGGCCCGTGCGGCGGCACGATGTAGCAGAGGGCGCCCGCGGGATTCAGGACATCGACGAGCGCGGGGAGGTTGCGCGTGTCGACGGTGCTCAGGATGTAGTCGTACCCCTTGAGGCCGAGCGCGTCGGTCTGCGCCCGGAGATCCTTTCCGTGGTCGAGGACGGCGCGCGCGCCCATCCTCTCGCAGAAGGCGCGCGAATCCTCCCGCGACGCGGTGGCGACGACGTCGAGCCCGCACACCCTGCTCGCCACCTGGATCGCGACCGAGCCGACGCCCCCCCCGCCGCCGACGACGAGCGCTGCCGTCCCTCGCACGGGCTCCGGGGAAGGCTCCGCGCCGAAGGGCGCCCCCATGCACTCGACGAACGCCTCCCACGCGGTCAGCGTCGTGAGCGGCATCGCGGCCGCCTCCGCGTGGGTGAGGCGTCTCGGTTTCCTGCCCACGAGGCGCTCGTCCACCGCGACCCTCTCGGCGTAGGCGCCCGGCCGCCCGATGTCGCCCGCGAAGAAGACCTCGTCGCCCGGCTTCCACGTGCACCGGGGCCCGGCCGCCACGACGACCCCGGACGCGTCCCAGCCGGGAACACGCGGGCCATCGAGCGGGCCGCCGCGCGTCCCCGCGCGCACTTTCGCATCCACCGGGTTGACGCCCGCCGCGTGGACGCGCACGACGATGTCCCGGGGCCCCGGCCGCGGCTCGGGAACCTCGACGAAACGGAGCACCTCGGGCCCCCCGTGCTCCGTGAACCCGATGGCCCGCATGCCGCCCTTCTACCACCGGGCCCCCTCCCCCGCGCCCCCTCCCCTCCACCGGCGCGGCGCTTGCGAGGCGGTCCGTCATGCGACGCGTCTCCTATTGCCACGTCGGCGGCCTGACACCGCTTGTCGGCGTCCCGATCCACGACTTCCTCGAGGACGTCGCGCGGCGCTTCCCGGATCGCGACGCCCTCGTCTCGATCCCGCAGGGCATCCGCCTCTCCTACGCGGCGTTCTTCCGCGAGGCGGCGCGCCTCGCGAAGGGGCTCATGGCGCTCGGCATCGCGCGCGGCGACCGCGTGGGCATCTGGGCCACGGACAACGTCGAGTGGGTGCTGCTGCAGGTCGCGACGGCGCAGGTCGGCGCCGTGCTCGTGAACATCAACCCCGCGAACAAGGCGCCGGAGCTCGAGCACGCGCTCCGGGCGGCGCGCGTGCAGGCGCTCTTCCTCATGCCCGAGTTCAAGGCCTCGCGCTACGCGGAGGTCGTGATGGCGCTCCCGCGCGAGAGGGTCCCGGAGCTGAGGCAGCTCGTGATCTTCGACCCGTCGGGACCCGCGCGGCGCCCGTCGCCCGCGTTCCTCACGTGGCAGGAGGTGATGGGGCGCGGGGAAGCGGAGGTGACGGACGGGACGCTCGCGGAGCGCGCGGCGACGCTCGAGGCCGACGACCCGATCAACATCCAGTTCACGTCGGGGACGACGGGGGCGCCGAAGCCCGTCGTCCTCACGCACATGAACATCCTGAACAACGGCTGGTTCGCCGGCGAGGTGCTCGGGTTCACGGAGAGGGACCGCCTCTGCGTGCCGGTCCCCTTCTACCACTGCTTCGGGATGGTCGTGTCGAACCTCGCCTGCCTCACGCGGGGCGCGGCGATCGTCATCCCGGCGCCGCACTTCGAGGCGGGCGCGACGCTCCTCGCGATCGAGCGCGAGCGGTGCACGGCGGTCCACGGGGTGCCGACGATGTTCGTCGCGGAGCTCGAGCGGCCGGACTTCAGGAAGTTCGACCTGTCGAGCCTCCGGACGGGCATCATGGCGGGCGCACCCTGCGCGCGGGAGCTCGTCCGGCGCGTGATCGCGGAGATGGGCTGCCGGGAGCTGCTCATCGGCTACGGGCAGACGGAGGCGTCGCCGATCACGCACCTGACCCGGCCGACGGACCCGTTCGAGCGTCGCGTGGGGACCGTCGGCACGAACCTCCCCCACCAGGAGGTGAAGGTCGTCGATCCGGGGACGGGGAGGCTCCTGCCCGTGGGGGAGCAGGGCGAGGTCTGCTTCCGCGGGTACCACGTCATGCGCGGCTACTTCGGGATGGAGGAGGCGACGCGGCGGACGATCGACGCGGCGGGGTGGCTCAGGAGCGGCGACCTCGGAGTGATGGACGCGGACGGCTACCTGCGGATCACGGGGCGGCTCAAGGACATGATCGTCCGCGGGGGGGAGAAGATCTACCCCGCGGAGATCGAGGCGTGGCTCGGCCGCCACCCGGCCGTGGCCCAGTGCGCGGTCTTCGGCGTAGGGGACCCGAAGTGGGGCGAGGAGGTCGGCGCGTGGGTGCAGCCGCACGAGGGCGCGTCGCTCACCGCCGAGGAGGTGCTCGCGCACGCGCGCCAGGGGCTCGCGCACTACAAGATCCCGCGCTACCTGCGGATCGTGCGCGAATTCCCCCTCACGGTGACGGGCAAGATCCGGAAGTTCCGGATCCGCGAGATCGTCGAGGCGGAGCTGCGCGGCGGGGCGGCGCGCTGATCCTCGCCCGGATGCTCGCGCGCCGAACCGTGCGGCCCCTCGGCCGCGATCCTCGCGACTGTCGCCGGCGTGGACGATGCCGCGCCCGCTCGCGCGCGGTTCCGCTTGGGATGCTGCAACGCGTTTGTCGATCGCCGGCACGCGGTGTCGACAAGTTCCACGCTCCGGCGCGGCGGCGGCGTGATCGCGGCGCAATCGTGCGCGCATGCCCCTTCGCTCACGACATTCCGCGCGCACTGGCACGCAAGCGGACTCGCGCGAGGCGAGGGGACTCGCTTTTGCGAAGCAAGCGCTCGAGGAATCCCATGCACGCGAAAGCACTGTCGCTTTTCGTCCTCCCGTGCCTGCTGCTCGCAGTCGGTTGCGGCGGCGACGGGAAGACGGAGCAGGTCGTGACGACCGTTTCCGGAAGGGTCGTTGCCGGGCCCGTGAAGGGCGCGGAAGTCACCATCCTGCCCTTGCTCAACACGGGCGCGCTCGGCACCGCCCTCGGTGCGGGCACGACCGACGACCAGGGCTACTACTCCTTGTCCGTATCGGACCATGTCGGCCCGGCGGTGATCCTCGTCCGGGGGGGCGAGTACGTCGACGAGGCCACCGGCAACACGATCGTCGCGGACGACCTCGAGCTCGCCTCGCTCGTGATGCTCGCGGAGGGCGACCACACGGCCCAGGTCACGGTGGCCACGACGATCGCGGCACGCCGGGCGATGCTCCTCGCGACCGGTCCAACGATCGGCGCGACCGACGCCATGGAGAACGGGGTCGCGATGGTCGAGGAGTACTACGGGATCGAGGGCATCCTGACCGTGCCCCCGGCGGACCTCACCGCGGGGGCGGTGACTCCCGGCCCGGCGGCGGAGTACGGCGCGCTCAACGCCGGATTCTCGCAGCTCGCGGCGGAGCGCGGCATCCACCTCTGGTCGCTCGTCTCGGAGCTGTCGAAGGACGCGTCGGACGGGACGTTCGACGGCCACTTGTACGCCGGGCCGCTGTACGTGGAGGGGCCCACCGGCGACGGGGACCTGCTCACCGACACGGGCGGCGCGGAGCTGCAGGACGCGATCGGCGTCTTCATGGGCCAGCCGCGCAACGCGAGCGGGCTCGGCGTCGCCGACCTCGCGATCGACGAGGAGATCGGGCGCCACCTCGTGGAGGATCCGGACTTCTCCTTCTTCATCTACCAGCCGCGGATCGACGTCATCGACCCGCCGCTCGGGCTCGTCGACCAGGAGACGGCGGTGACGCTCCATGGCCAGTTCCCGGACCTCGACAACGTGTCGCTCGTCGTGACCTTCGGCGGCGTGGCCGCGCAGATCGTCAAGGGCGACGACGAGGAGCTGCAGGTGATCGCGCCGGTCGCCGCTGCCGCCGGGAAGGTCGACGTGGAGGTCGCATGCAGCCACACCCGCGTGCACGGCATCGCGCCGCAGGGCTTCGAGTACTACGTCGCGAACCTCACCCCCGTCATCGCGGGGGTGACGCCGGACCGCGGCCCCGCCGTGGGCGGCACGCTGCTCGAGGTCACGGGCAGCAACTTCGACCCGACGGCCATTGTCGAGATCGGGGGGACGCAGGCACAGACCCTCGCCCGGCTCGGGCGCACGGGCCTCGTCGCGGTCGTGCCCCCGGGCACGGGCACGGTGGATGTCACCGTGAGGCAGGCCGACACCGTGTCGGCCCCCTACGCGACGACGGCCGGGGCGTTCTCCTACTTCGGCCAGGGGATCGGCGAGGAGCCCGCGGAGACGGAGCTCGACGGCCAGTGGAAGGCCTACGCCATCGCCCACCAGTACCCGGACTCCGTCATGCTCGTGAACGGGAACCTCACGTTCGCCGGCGGGACGTATTCGGAGAGCGGCGAGATGTGGGTCGCGACGCCCGGGGATCCGGAGGGCACGACGATCGCCGTCGACCAGGACGGCAAGGCCCGCGCCTTCGCGGACGGGACCCTCTGGCTCCGGGACTCGACGCTCGACTATGCGAACCGCGCGTTCCTCTCCCCGCAGCGCGACGTCTTCATCCTGACGAACGACGCGAACGCGGGCGGGCCCGTCTGGCTCGGCGCCGGCATCCGCCGCGCGAGCGGCATGTCGAACGCGAGCTTCACGGGGACCTGGCACCTCGCGCTCTTCTCGCACGGCTACGAGACGGATGCCGACGAGAGGACGATCTCTTCCGCGTGGGGCACCGTTGAGTTCGACGGCATCGGCAACGGCTCCGCCGGACTCGTCACCGCTAGCTGCGCCACGACCCCGGAGGGGGAGGACCGGCGGGATGCCATCAGCGCCGGCTTCACCTACGCGGTGGCGCCGGACGGCACGTTCACGATCACGATCACGCCGCCCGACGAAGTGACACCCGTTGTCTTCCACGGCAGCGTGACGCAGGCGAGGGACCTCGCCATCGCGGCGAGCGCGGAGGGCGGCCAGGCGCAGTTCCTCATGATGGTGCCCGCCGCCGAGGGGTTCGGCCCGCCTTACGTACAGGGCAGCTGGTACGGCGGCGGCATCGCCTACGAGTACCTCCCCGGATACCTGGGGCACGTCTTCGTGGGCGAGACGGTCCGGATCGTCAACGACGGACACGGCCAAGGCGTCGGCGAGGTGACCACGAGGGCCACGTCGGACGCCGAGGATGACTTCGGGCTGGAGACGGAGACCCACGGCGGCGAGACGCTCTGCGAGGCGACCGGCCTCCTGATCGGCGGCCCCGACGACCTGTCGGGCTTCGTCAGCGCGTCGCGGCGCTTCCAGATCTTCCTGCCCGCGAACCTCGAGGCGTACC